>JAQGMD010000341.1 GCA_028292565.1 Burkholderia sp.
GGCGAGCCCGAGGCGATTTGCCTGCGGAACAAGGCGCGTCGACGCGACATGGCGGTGCCATGGCAAGGAGACGCAACGCAGTGCCGCGGGCAAAGCGTCCGGGATCGACGGTACAGTCAGGCCGAAACCGCTCGAGGGCCAGCAAAATTGACCAACTTATCCTTGCGCGGTGCCTTAACCCACTATCGTCCAGGTCATGACGTGCCGGATGATTAAAAGCATGCGCAAGGCAAGGCGAAGTACCAAACATCCGGCGGGTCAGTTCAGACCCGCCCTACGTCCTTCCCGGTATTCAAAACCCCATACTTCTCCGCATACCATATTTATGGGATGGACGGCCCGAACGTTACATGGTCAACTTCGTGCGACCACGGCACAATTCCTGAAAAGTAATAAACCAAATGCCGGCGGTCGCGACTGGCGCCTCCGCGAGATTGGCCCAATCGGAGACAGAACATGCATACACAGGCCGATAATTATGAATAGCTGGCTCAAGACGCTGCGAGACGCGTTGAATCTGGTTGAGCACGGCGTCATCATTCTTGACAACTCGCTCACAGTGAAATTCGTCAACCGCGCGTTTTCCAGGATGTGGGGACTGCCGGAGGCGGAAGCGGAGCGCACTTACGCATACAGCGATCTGCAGCGCCACTTCGAAAGTATGGGCGCGCACCAGATGACGGCAAACGACTTGCCGTCCTATTACATCCGGCATCGCATTGCGCTGGTCAGGCCGGGCAGCCAGCCGCCGGTGCATCTGCGGCTGCGGGACGGCCGCGTCATCCGGGTGGAAAGCAGTGAGTTTCCGGCGGGCGGACGCATGTTTGCCTACACCGAGGAGACCCTGGTCATCCATTCGATCCGGCATATGCAGGCGCTGGCAGTGACGGATGAATTGACGAAAGTGTATAACCGCCGTTTCTTTTATGCGTCCGGACAGACCGAGCTCGACCGCGCCAGGCGCTACAAGCACCCGTTATCGGTGGTCTTGCTGCATCCGGATCACTTCAAAGATCTCAGGGACGTTTACGGCCACCAGGCCGCCGACGAAATTCTGGTCTCCATCGCCGCTTCCTGCCGCGACAACGTGCGGGACAGCGATTACGTCGGACGCCTGCGCGGCGAGGAATTCGCGATCATCCTGATCGAGGCACCCCATAGTGCGGCATTCCGGGTGGCCGAGAAGCTATGCAAAAAAATCAGCTCGACTGCGGTACAGACCCACCAGGGCGACGTTACCGTGTCGGCCAGTTTCGGGGTTGCTTCCGTAGGCGACGGCATCGCTGAATTCAGTGAGCTGCTCAGGAAAGCCGACGAAGCATTCGGCCCGGAGCGAGGTTCGCGCGAGAGCGGCGATGCAACGGCTTATGACCGCAGGACCTTTGAGCCGTCGCCGCTGTTTCAATACAGGCGTAGCAGATAACAGACCCGAAGCACGCCGATACATCCGGCGCATCACGACGCGCCCTACTCCGCTAAATTGAGCATGACGAAAACGCGCAGCAAAAGCAGCTTCCATTTATTCGCCTGTGCATCCCTATTCTTGTTTTCTCCGATTGATGCGGCCTCGGCTTGTCTCGGTGAGGAAAAACTGCTCTTTTCGTGTACGACGAAAAACAATAAGCAAATTAATCTTTGCGACACGGGAAAAATCATCAGGTATTCCTACGGAAAGACGGGTTCTACGCCAGAGTTATCGCTGGCAGTCCCACGGAAAACGGCGACCACTTATCAATGGCAGGGGACGGGGCGCTGGGCCAACTACATAGTCAATGTCCCGAACCGGGGCACCGTCTACAGAATATTTTGGGGCTATGACAGACTATCTGATGAGCATGAAATTGAAGCGGGCGTTAATGTCACCGTTAATGGAAACGACGTGTCTACGGTACATTGCAAAAATGCGTCAATTGAGCACGACCTGGAGGGAGTAGACCTGCGTGCAGAATAAGCTTCGCTTCCTTGGCCTATCGGCTCTTTTTCTCGCTTCGGTCTGTTATGCAGCGCCCGTCTATAAGGTGGTAGGGCCGGACGGGCAGATCAGTTACACAGACCAACCGCCGCCATCGTCCTCAGCACGCGCGGTTTCGACGATCCGTTCGAGTACGCCGAATAATGACCACGCTGCGAAACCGGCAGGAAAAGTCAGTGTTGATCGAGACCCGGTCCTCGCATCGTTGCAGGTCTATTACAAGCAAATTATCGTTGAGTCAGCCAAAAGTATCTGCATTAATCTTGCGGCCGAGTATCCACCGGTTCAAGGTGCCAAGGAAGCATTAGCGGACGCCATGAAGGCCAGGGAAAAATGGTGGAACCGGCATATCAAATTGATCGAGAAGAAGAATGAAGTCCTCCATGACGTGCTTACACGCGAGGAGTTACTCAAGGTTGCCAAGGACGCTGAGCGCGAAAACGAGCCTATCGTACGAAAACTGCAGCAGGCGCCAGCGGCTGAGAGGCTCAGTTGGTGCCAGAATATGCCGACCACCATCGCAGCACTGGAGTTCGACCTTGCACGCAATACGGTGCTGGGCGAGACCATCATGGGATACAAACCTAAGCGGCAACCTTAGGCACCGGGCAGGGATAAGTTGGGCAATTTGGCGGCCGTCGCGGGATGCAGTGCAAGGCGTGAGGAGGAGTCATAGCGAGCTATGGCG
>JAQGMD010000379.1 GCA_028292565.1 Burkholderia sp.
CACCATCAGTTCGGGCCGGCTCGAGTCCGGAAAGAACTGCTGCTCGATGAAACGGAATCCGAACACGCCCATTGCAAACACAACCAGCGTCAGAACGATGGTGGTTTTGCGCCATTCGACACACCAGTTCACCAGCGCGCGAAAGCGGGTGTAGAACGGTGTGTCGAACAATTCGTGATGGCCGTCCACGCCGCCCGACGGTTTCACTTTCAACAGGACATAACCAATGTAAGGCGTGAACATGACCGCAGCGAGCCAGGAGATCAGCAGCGCCAGCGCATTCACCGAAAACATGGAGAACGTGTACTCGCCGGCGGCCGACTGCGCGAGACCGATCGGCAAAAAGCCGGCGGCGGTAATCAGCGTACCGGTCAGCATCGGCATTGCTGTAGAGGTATAGGCGAAAGTGGCGGCGTCGAAGCGGGAAAAGCCCTCCTCCATTTTCCGCACCATCATTTCCACCGCGATGATCGCGTCATCCACCAACAGGCCGAGTGCGATGATCAGCGCGCCCAGCGATATCTTGTGCAAATCGATATTGAAGATGCGCATGAAGAGAAAGGTCACTGCCAATACCAGCGGTATCGTCAGCCCCACCACCAAGCCGGGTCGCACGTCGAGGCGCAGCGGCCTGGTATGCAGGCCGAGCGCGATGAAGCTCACCGCCAGCACGATCAGGACCGCTTCGAGCAGGGTGAACAGGAACTCGTTCACCGATGAAGTCACCGCCTTCGGCTGGTCTGTCACCTGCTCCAGTTCGATGCCAACCGGCAGTTTGCCCTTGACGCCGCTGACCGTCTTCTGCAGGTTCTTGCCGAGCTCGATGATGTTGCCGCCCTTCTCCATCGAGATCCCGAGGCCGATCACCTCCTTGCCGTTGAAGCGCATCTTGTCCTGCGGCGGGTCCTTGTATTCCCGTTTGACGGTGGCAAAATCGCCGAGCCGGAAACTGATGCCATTGGCGCGCAGTTCGAGGTCTTCCAGGTCCTTGACCGACTTCATCGCGCCGGAAACTCGCACCTGCAGGTTATCGGTCGGAGTGACCAGCACACCGCTCGATTCAACCGCGTTTTGCGCATTGATCTGACCGACTATCGATTCAAACGGGACGCCGAGTTGCGCGAACTTTTTATGCGAGAACTCGATGTTGATTTTCTCGTCCTGCACGCCGAACAACTCCACCTTGGCAACCGACGGCACCCGCAGCAATTGTTGGCGCACGAAGTCGGCATAGTCCTTGACTTCGGCATAGGTGAAGCCGTCCCCCGAGAGGGCGAAGATCGAGCCGTAGGTGTCGCCGAATTCGTCATTGAAAAACGGGCCGATCACACCCGGCGGCAACGTGCCGCGGATATCGCCGATTTTCTTGCGCACCTGGTACCAGGCAGGCGCGGTTTCCTTCGGTGGAGTCGATTCGCGCAACTGCAGGATGATCAGGGTTTCGCCCGGCTTGGAGTAGCTGCGGATCTTGTCGATGTACGGCGTTTCCTGCAGCTTTTTCTCGAGCTTGTCAGTGACTTGGTCGGCCATTTGCAGCGCGGTCGCGCCGGGCCAGACCGCACGCACCACCATCGCGCGGAATGTGAACGGCGGATCCTCATCCTGCCCGAGGCCTCCATAGCTGAGGATGCCGCCTATGAGCAGGACGACGATCAGGTAACGCGTCAGTGGAATATGTTCGAGTGCCCAGCGCGAGAGATTGAAGCCACCCTTCATTTCGTTACCCCATCGGTGGGCACAAGCGTGGCCACATCTTTTGCAGCAGCTTTTTCAACCGCCTCTTCGCCGAGAATCTTTACTTTTTGTCCGGGCTTCAGCAGATTCACACCAG
Source organism: Burkholderia sp. (assembly GCA_028292565.1). The sequence continues at coordinate 1,832 of JAQGMD010000379.1, forward strand.
CAGTAACGATAGTCTGGCCGGCGGATACGCCACCACCGAGCAATATATCGTTGCCGGTGGTGCCGGCGACTTTCACCGGCGCCAGTCTTACCGCGCCGTTTTCCACCACCCACACGGCCGTGGCCGCTTTATCCTGAAACAGCGCGGTAAGCGGCACTTTGATGGCGGTTTCAGGCGTTTTGGCAGCAAATGCCACATAGGCTGTCATGCCGAGCTTTACTTCTTCCGGCGCGTTCAGCATCGTTATTTTTGCGGCGTAGGTTCGCGTCGCGGAATCGGCGACCGGAGACAATTCGCGCAGCTGGCCCTGAATCACATGGTCCGGCCTGGCCCAGATACGCACACGGACATCAGTGATACTGCGCAGCGTGGCGACTTTGTCTTCTGGAATGCCAATCACGATTTCCCTTGCGCCGGCTTGCGCGATGCGCACCACCGGGGTGCCCGGGGCGACTACCTGCCCTACTTCCGCATCGACGCTGGTGACCACGCCGTCAACATCGGAAACCAGTGCGGCGTAGCCGGCCTGGTTCGATTGATTTTTGTAACCGGCAACGGCCTGGTCGTAGGTCGCCTGAGCCGCACTGAAAGCGGCCGCCTTTGCGTCGAGCACCGCCTGGCTAACGAAGTTTTTTTCGCGCAAGTCCTGATAGCGCTTGAGTTCTGCGCTGGCAAGGTCACGGTTGCTTTGTGCAGCCTTCAATCCGGCATTGGCCTGGGCCTGTGCCAGCCGCAGATCTTGCGGGTCGAGCTGCATCAGCGGCTGGCCGCGCTTGACAAGCGTGCCGACATCGACTTTGCGTGCCACGACCTTGCCGCCGACGCGGAATCCAAGCCGTGATTCCACCCGAGGCCGGACTTCGCCGGAAAATTCAGCCACGATATCTGCGTTGTCCGCGACAAGCTTGATAACGCGGACCGGTCGCACATCTTCCGTCTTTTCGACCGGTTTGGAGCATGCGGCAAGCAGGACGACAGAGACGACGGCTATCAGCCCGGTCTTGCCGGCTTTGCCCGCCCAGCCGGCCGGCTGATATGAATTCCTCAAATCGTCCACGTTTTTTCCTTTACTATTCGAGCTGAAAAATGCACTGCAGGAATAACAACTTCTCGCCGGGGCGCATGTAGCCTTGGGCTCGCGCCGGTTTACTTAATGACTTTCCGGTTATTAATTATAAGCGGACGGTAACTATTTGCATATGACTTTTTAGTCAGTAAAAGAGATGCCAGTCGACCACTACGAAAATTTCCCTGTTGCTTCGCTATTGATGCCGGCCCGGCTTCGTCCGGCGGTCGAGGTGATTTATGCGTTTGCGCGCAGCGCCGACGATATTGCCGACGAGGGTGCCGCGCTTCCCGGACAGCGCATTGAGGCATTGATGGCCTATGAATCCGAGCTCGATCGGATCGAACATGGCCAGGCTGCCAGCGCGGGCTTGTTCGCTTCCCTTGCCGAAACCACGAAGAAATACCGCCTGCCGTTGGAGCCGATGCGCAACCTGCTATCGGCCTTCAAACAGGACGTCAACACCACCCGCTACCCGACCTTCGTTGACCTGATGGACTACTGCCGGCGCTCTGCCAACCCGGTCGGCGCGTTGATGCTGCATCTATACGGCGCGTCGAATCCGCAGAACCTGCGCGATTCAGATGCCATTTGCTCGGCATTGCAACTGATTAACTTCTGGCAGGACGTTGCCATCGATTGGAAGAAGAACCGGATTTATTTGCCGCAGGAAGACCTGCTGCGGTTTGGCGTCACCGAAGAGCATCTGGACTCTGAAAAAACGGATGACGCGTGGCGCGGGCTGATGCATTTCGAGGTTGAACGCGCACGCGCAATGATCGTTTCGGGTGCGCCACTGGCAATGCGGCTGCCGGGACGCATCGGATGGGAACTGAGGCTGGTCGTCCAGGGTGGCCTGCGTATATTGGAGCGGATCGAAGCTGCCGAGTATGATGTTTTCAGGCGTCGCCCCAAGCTGGGGCCTGCCGACTGGATTCTGATGGCCTCACGTGCCATTCGGATGAAGCAATGAAATTCAGTTTGTCTCGAATGAGGCAAGTCGGCTAGCATAGCGGCTTCCATCCGGTCACAGTCCACTCTTTCCATATGTCGCCAGACGAATACTGCCAACAAAAAGCCGTACAAAGCGGTTCCAGTTTTTACTACAGCTTCCTGTTTTTGCCACCGGAACGCCGCCGCGCGATTACCGCCTTGTATGCGTTCTGCCGGGAAGTCGACGATACCGTCGACGAATGCACCGATGAGTCGATCGCCCGGACCAAGCTGGCATGGTGGCGCAAGGAGATCGCATCTATGGTGACCGGCTCGCCTACTCATCCGGTGAGCAAGGCATTGGAGCCCCACATGGCTACGTATTCGCTGGACAGCAAGCATCTGTTGGCGATCGTCGACGGGATGGAGATGGATCTCGACCAGACGCGTTATCTTGATTACCCCGGCCTGAAGCGCTATTGCTGGCATGTGGCGAGCGTGGTTGGCATCCTGTCGGCCAGCATCTTCGGCGCAACCCGTCCTGAGACCTTGCAGTATGCGGAGAAACTCGGCCTGGCTTTTCAGTTGACGAACATCATTCGCGATGTGGGTGAAGATGCGCGCAAGGGCCGCATCTATCTGCCAGTCAGTGAGCTGCAGCAATTCAATGTCACCGCGGCCGATATCCTGAATGCGCGCCATAGCGAAAACTTTGAGAAGCTGATGCGCTTCCAGGCCGATCGCGCCCAGGCCACTTACGATGAAGCCTTCGCGCTGCTACCGGCTGCGGACCGAAGCGCACAGCGTCCGGGACTAATGATGGCCGCGATTTACCGCGCGCTGTTGAATGAAATCGAGCGCGATGGGTTTCACGTGCTTCAGCAGAGAATCTCCCTCACACCGATACGCAAACTCTGGCTGGCCTGGAAAACGTATGTTCGCGGATGACGTTAAGCGCGGGGCGGTGAAGGTATGACCGTAGTTGCAGTAGTGGGCGGCGGCTGGGCCGGTTGTGCAGCCGCGGTTGAGCTCGCCAGCAAAGGCGCCCACGTCACTTTATTCGAGGCGGCGCGTGTCCTGGGCGGCAGGGCGCGATGCGTTGAGGTCAACGACAGAAAGCTCGATAACGGCCAACACATACTCCTTGGCGCATACAGCGAAACCTTGCGCCTGTTACGCACACTTGGCATCGCGCAGGATGACGTGTTGTTACGCCTGCCGCTGCAAATGCGTTATCCGGAGGATAGTGGCGGCATGGACTTCGTCGCGCCGCGCCTGCCTGCGCCGCTCCATCTGCTGGTCGCCCTGCTGCGTGCACGCGGGTTGGGCGGTGAAGACAAGCTGGCGCTGGCTCGGTTCTCCACCAGCGCACGTTGGATGGACTGGCGCTTGCATGAGGACTGCAGCGTCACCGAATTGCTCGACCGATTCGACCAGACCGATCGCCTGATCAAGCTGATGTGGCGTCCGCTATGCATCGCGGCGCTGAACACGCCACCGGAGCGCGCGTCGGCACAGGTGTTCCTGAACGTGCTGCGCGACAGTCTGGGCGCACGGCGTAGTGCGTCCGATATGCTGATTCCGCGGGTGGACCTGACAACCCTGCTTCCGCAACAGGCGGCCGCCTTCATCGAGCAGCACGGCGGCCAGGTTCACTTTGGCGCCAACGTGAAGAAGATCTACCGTGACGGCGAGAGGTGGTGCATTGAACCAGGCGACGTATCTTTCGATGCGGTTGTGATTGCCACACAGCCGTCGGTGGCAGCCGGGATATTGGACGGACTGACTGACACAAGCAGCCTCACCGCATTCAGCTACGAGCCGATTACCACCTGCTACCTGCAGTACAGCCCTCACGTCAGGCTGCCGCTACCTTTCTTTGCGCTGGTCGATGATGGGGCATCAGGAGATTGGGGGCAGTTCGTATTCGACCGGGGTCAACTCGATGTGGCCCAGAACGGGCTGTTGTCGGTGGTGGTCAGTGCATCAGCCGAAGCGATCGCAGCCGGGCACCATGTGTTGACGGAAGCAATTGCGACGCAGCTTGCCAGGGTATTCCGGATGCCTGAATTGGATCGCCCCGGGTGGACCCAGGTGATTACCGAGAAACGCGCCACTTACTCCTGCGCTCCCGCCCTCGCCCGCCCTGACAATGCAACCGGACTGGCGGGACTGGCTATCGCCGGCGACTATACGGCCGGCGATTATCCAGCCACCCTTGAATCGGCAATCAGGAGCGGCGTGCAGGCTGCGCAGTACGTTCTTGGTTGAGCGGTTCCGCGGCGGCAGCCGGAACATGGAAATTATCCGCACCGCGCATAACGCCATACTCATCATGGTGGGCAACGACGCAGCGACATTTCCGCCAGATTGAAATGTCTTCGGAGCGCAATCCGGTATAAGCCGCCAGCTCTGGCACCTCCGCCTGCACCGGCCTGGCGCGGCGGTGCTGGCGCCGAAAGCGCGTGTACTCCAGTAATGCCCACAGCAGCAGGCATCCGCCGAAAATCGCTGCGACACATAGGTAAAGCACCAGCAGCCGTCGGAGTTCGATCACTTCCGCCTTCCATCCGAGCTCCGTGTAAGCCTGGTAGAAACCCATGCCCCATGCGACCAGCGTGACGACCGGCAGCCATAGGTATATCCATACGGCCCAGCACAGCACCGTAACGCAGCCCCAGCCCACGCGCCTGGATAGAGGCACAAACCCTGGTTGGTCGATAATCATTTGCATGCGCGCCTCCCCGTCATGACTGTTTTTCGGTAGCCGGCCCGGCGCCGCGAACGCCCCGGTCCGGGCTGACCCAGACCGCCCGCTTGCCACGCCCGCGCATCAGAACTTTCGGCACCGCGCAGATCGAGGTGCACATAGTGAGCGTCCAGTACGCCAGCGGATACCAGATCATCCAGAAATAGTGGCGCAACATGCCGCGGTCGTACCGGCGATCGAGCGCCAGCGCGAGCAGTATCTGCATCAGGCAGGTGGTGCCGATCAACACGCCATGCCAGCCCGGCACGATCGTGATTTGCCAGCGCAACGGCAACGTGAAGAACAAGCCCGCGAACCACAGTACAAACACCAGACCCATCGCATAGGCCCAGAATACCGACGTCACGTACTCAAGGTAGATGGGCCACATACGGCGTAGGCGCCACTCGCGAAAAACGTACGCGTACTTCAGGATTGCCTGGGTCCCGCCCATTGCCCACCGCAGGCGCTGTTTCCATAAACCCGCGAGTGTTTCCGGCATCAGTATCCAGCACAATGCGTGCGGTTCGAAACGGACGGCCCAATGCCTGATTTGCAGCTTCCAGCTGATGTCGATGTCCTCGGTCAGCATGTCCGGGCTCCAGAAGCCGATGTCCAGCAGCGCGCGGCGGCGAAACATCGTCACCACGCCGGACACGGTAAACAGCCGGCCATAGATACGTTGCGCACGCTTGATCAGGCCGATAATGGACGAGAATTCGCCGACCTGGAGACGGCCAAGCAAGGTTGAACGGGTGCGGGTGCGCGGATTGCCGGTCACGGCGCCCACGCGGGAACCTGACAGAAAATGCCGCATCATCCACAAGATTGCATCCGGGTCGAGGATCGCATCGCCGTCGATGCATAACAGATACTCTCCGTTCGCCAACACCGCCGCGGTATTCAGGCCTACTGCCTTGCCCTGGTTCCTGCCCTGATGGATCACGCGCAGTTTCGGATGACGTGCGATCAGTTCATTCAGGATCGCGCCGGTGTTGTCCTTGCTGCCGTCATTGACGCACAGGATTTCGTAGTTCGGATAATTCATCCGCGACAATGCTTCGACAACGTCGCGGATGTTGTCCTGTTCGTTAAAGCAGGGGACGATGATCGATACCAGCGGTGTTTCAGGCAGTAGCGCGAGCGGATCTTTGCCATGCAGGCTATGGCGCTCGTAGTGGAAATAATAGGCGATCGCACCGGTCATCCACAGGTACGACATGAACATCGGATAGTAAAACGTGAAATCAAACAGGAGTATGTCGAGTTGCATGCTCAGCGCCTCACCGGAAATGTTTCCACTGAAATGGCCTGCCTGATGAGAGACTCGTCGGGATGATTGTTGTGGGAGTCGTCCGGGTAGTAGCCCAGGTGGCGCGCACCGGCGAGCCGCAATTGGCGCCACTGCGCCGACAGTGTATCGGCAGGCACCGGCTTGTTAGTCTTCCAGTCGCGGCTTTGCAGTTCGAACACGGTCTTCTGCAGCGCTCCCGGCGTGGCCTTGACTTTGGCCACCAGGTTGCCAAGCCATTGCTGCGGATCGGCGGCGCCTTCCATGTAAGGCGTCGCCATCAGGGCGGTGAAATCATAGAGTTCGAGGAAGCTGGCATAGTTTTGGGCGAACCATTCTTCCGACTCGGGTTGGAGCACCAGTGGCGCGTAGAGATTGCGCGCGGTAAGCAGGGCCGGATGGTACCGGCGCAGTACATCGGCCAGCTCTACGGTAAATTGATTGATGTGCGCGGTTTTCTTCTCCGCCCAGCGACGCCGCAAACCAGAGTCGGCGCGTAGCGCCTCCGGCGTTACGGTAAGCTGCCATTGGTCACGATAAAACGCCAATGCGGCGGGACTGGCATCTTCATCATCGGACAGCGTTGCATCGTCGTGGAACAGCACGCCCGCAAAGACCGCATGCTTGCCGAGATCTTCGTAGATATCGGTGACCGTCCTGCGCACGCGGGGATCAAACAAGGAAAGCCGGGGGTAACGCCCATGGCGTGCAGCTTGCGGTGTGTCCTGCATCGCCTCAACTACCCGATCGGCGGCCGGATGCCAGGACGATAACCTGAATGCCATGACGGGCATCCATGCATACACCGTCACCCCGGTACGCGTCCGGAGTTGCCACGCGACCCGTGAAAACAAGTCGGCGCGCATCGGCAAATGGCGACTCGGAAAGTACAGTTGGTCAGCGACCCCGTCGCCGTCGGGATCGGCAAAGGCCTGCAAGTAGACGGTGGTCGGACGCAAACGCAGGATACGGTCCAGCAGCGCGGAGAGATTGGCTTCCTGTTTGTGCGGGTCCGGATCAAATACGTAGTCGAGATCGACGTGGATCACGCGCTCAGGCGGTCTTTGCGCGTCAGCGGCCGGCGCTCGCAGTGCGTCGATCAGCTCCGGCAGGCGATGATTGTGCATGACCAGCGACCGGCGCATCCGCTGCAAGGAGTCGGCCGGCGAGTTCGGTCCCGGCTCCAGGTTCATCGCGACCGTCATCCCGGCCTCCACGGCCCACCGGGCGGCCGCAAGGTTATAAGCGCCGTACGGCCATACCACCGCCCGTGGCCGAATGCCCAGTTCGCGCTGGATGGTGTCCGCACTGCGCCTCAGGTCCGCGTTTATGCGAGCGGCATATTCGCCGTCGCTTTCATAGGTGGATTTGTGCGGTGAATAGAGTCGCGCGATTGCCGCCGGAATGGAATTACCTTGCGGATTGGCTGGTATGCCTTTGTGCAGGTCATGCGTATGCGATGCGACTTCGACCAGCCCGGAAGCATGCATAGTACGGACTTCGTCCCAATTGAGGAATTCTGTACGCAATACCAGGCTATCGCCGAACTTCACTTGTGTCCCGGGCGGTGTTTCAATCCAATCCCCTACCAGCGCGATCACTGCGGGAAAATTGAACTGCTTCAGCAGCGGAAAGACCTTGGTGTAGACGCTCTTGTACCCGTCATCGAAGGTCATCAGCACCGCTCTGTCGGGCAACTTGCCGCGCCCTTCCCTCGCATCGATAATCTGCTGCAGGCTGACCGGGTGATAGCCGTTCTCATTGAGCCACGAGAAGTGCCGGATCAGATCTGAGGTGTCGATCGCGGTCGGCTCAGGCCATGTTCGGAATGACTCGCGCAGATTGTCGCGGACATCGTGGTAACAAAGAACGCGAAAACTCTGCGGAGGGTCGTTGGAACCCACAGCGGTTCGCAGCGACACATCGGCAACCCGTGCGGTTGCGGCAAGAGCCGGCTGCATATAGAGCCATACGGCGATTGCCGCCGCGACAATGAAATGTGCAATACGCACTATTGCTGTCAGCCAGTCGATGTTCATTTGATCTCCCAGTAGAAAGTCGCAAAACCGTAGTTGCGGTCTTCACGCATGCCGTCGTACGGATGGAAACCGCGCCCTAGTCCATAGCGGAATGAAAAATGACGGTCGTCGCGCCACTCATGCTCGTAGCGAACATCGCCCAGCCCCGCGACGGCAAAATCATCCTGCCAGTAACGTCCCGCCGTATAACTCAAACGCTGGCGGAAAGAGCGGTGATAGCGTCGCCATGTGAGCCACTCTCCCGAGAGGCTCAGGCTGGCTTCGCGATCGCGCTCCGGGTTGAAGTACGCTGCATTGCGAAGGTTGTTGGTCGAGCCGTAGAGTTGCAGGCTGCTTTCCACTTTGACGGCCGGTCCGGAGATCCAGCGCTCGGTCCACCATAGCCGGGCTGCGTTGCGCCGGTTTTCATCGGAGAATCGGGTCTGCGACAGTTCGCCGCCCGCTTTGCGGGATTCATGACGGACCCATGTCACCCCTGTCTTCAGCGCCCCGGCTGTCACACCATTATGAAATGCCGCCGCCGGCAAATCGTTCAGGTTGGTGTCCAGCACTGCGTGCACATGCCATGCATCGGAGAGGCTTTTCGTCATCGCCAGCGCCACGCCGTTGGCATTGGCCGCACCGGCCGCGCGGTTGATTTCGGCTTCAATAACGATATCGCGTGCCCGATAGCCGACGCCGGCGCCTGCACGGGTACGTGAAACCAACGCTTCACCGGTTTCCCCCCGTGAGCGCGACAGATGGCTGAACACCCGAAAGTGTTCGCCCAATGAGTTCTTCAGCGGTGCGGAATGCAGTGTTGTGTCGAGTACGGATTCAGCCGCGGCGGCAGAACCGCCATGACCGATCGTCATATCTATTTTCAGCTGCAGCCGGTCGTGTTGTTCAAGCCTGTGGGCCAGGTTTTGCACCGCCTTGTTTTCCGGGTAATCTGCGAGCAACATCGTCACCGCGGTTCGCGCGTCACCGAACTGGTTCAGTGACAGCATCGTATCGGCGCGCCCTACGGCCGCATCGACGGATTTCGGTTCATCCTCCTGCAACAGCGCGAACTCTTCCAATGCGGCACGGGGCCGAGCGCGCATCGTATGCAGGGAAGCCCACGCGGAACGTATCCCGGAGTTAAACGGTGCCAGTGCGCGTTGCTCGGACAGTCCCTGCTCCGCCTGCTCCAGCCTGTCCGCGTACATCAGCATAAGTGACACCATCAACGCAGCACGTGGGTAATGGGCATTTGGCGATTCCATGCCGAGCAGCCCTTTATTACTCATCGGAGGCGTTGCGTGCAAAACCTGGTCTGCCAGCACTTGTGCCTCTTCGTGACGCCCGGCCTCGCTGTTGGCATACATCAGCGCTACCTGCGTCTCCATCCATTCGGTCGTTTCCAGCTGACCGGCATCTTTCAATGCCTCGAGGTAGAGCTCGCGCGCACGATCCGGTTGCTCCAGATAGAGATAGGCGTCTGCGGCGGCCGCATTTGCATACGACGGGATGGTTATATTGCTTGCGGCGAGAGATTCATACAGGTCGACTGCTTCGCGCATGCGGTACCGATCGCGCAAGGCGACCAGGCGATCGAATTGGGTGATGGGTTTATCACCGAAGCGACGGCTGACCTCGGCGTTCTGAAGTAGCGCAATATCGGTGGTCCCGAAGCGTGGCGGTTTCTCATCCGCCGCCAGATGCGCCTGACCGAAAATGATGGTACGTGCGGCGGCGTCGTGAGTGAGCCGGCGCATTTCTTCATCATTGAAGGCGTCCGGCCTGCTCTCTGCGAGACGTTTGGCCAGATGAGGAAGCCCGGCATTGTTTAATGCGAAAACCCGGCCGCGGGCAGCGTAGCGGAAGCCGGGCTCGAGCTTTAGCGCGTCCTGGTAGGCGCCTGCGGCGAGCAACCATTCTCCGCGCCGGTCCTGCAACTCAGCCAGCGCGATCAGCACCGGCAAGTCGCGGCGGGTAGGTGTTTTCGGTAAGCGTGCAGTCAGATGGTTGACGGCCTGGTCGATCCGCCCCTGGTCCATCCATGCGTAGGCTAGCCCGGCATGCGCTTCGGCGTCGTCCGGGCTTGCGGTCAGCGCCAACTGGTACGCCTGCTCAGCCTCACTGGCTCGCCCGGCGGCACGCGAGGCGGCAGCGACCGCTTTGTGGTCCGGCGTAGCATGGGTCTGGCCAGAGGGAGGTACAGCTTGCGCGCCGCCGGCGCAGGAAGCCAGCCAGAATAGACCTCCGGCGCAAAAAACTGACCGGGGTACCGGGTATGAAATACTCATTGCGGCCCACTGAATGTCGAGGTTGGACAGGCGCCGGAGGCGCTTCAGTGCCGCAATGCGTTAAAGCTTCTGTTTCCAGATCGTCATCGCGGACGGACGCAGAGTAGCATCACGTCGTTTATTTAACAACGATACGTTAATACTTGTTGAGATTTTTTATCGACGAATCATTCATGTTCCCGAATCCGGGTAAGCGCGTCATCGATGCGTTCGACGCCGATCACCGTCAGGCCCTCGATCTTGTGTTTCGGCGCATTCGCCTTCGGAATCAGGGCAATCGAAAAGCCGAGCTTCGCCGCTTCGCGCAGGCGTTCCTGCCCGCGTGGCGCGGGACGAATCTCGCCGGCCAGGCCAACTTCGCCGAACACCGCCAGGCCGCGCGGCAAGGGCTTGTTGCGCATCGAAGAATGGATCGCCAGCAGCACCGCAAGGTCGGCCGCCGGCTCGGTGATCTTGACGCCGCCGACCGCATTGATGAATACATCCTGGTCGAACGCGGCGATCCCGGCGTGGCGATGCAGTACCGCGAGCAGCATGGCGAGGCGGTTTTGCTCCAGTCCGACCGACAGCCGCCGCGCGTTCGGCACGTGTGAGGTATCGACCAATGCCTGGATTTCAACCAGCAGCGGGCGCGTACCCTCCTGGGTCACCATTACGCAGGAGCCGGGGACCTGGTTGTCGTGTTGGGACAAAAACAAGGCGGACGGGTTGGAGACGCCTTTCAGTCCCTTTTCGGTCATTGCGAACACACCGAGCTCGTTCACCGCGCCGAATCGATTCTTGAATGCGCGCACCAGGCGGAAGCTGGAATGGGTATCGCCTTCGAAGTACAGGACGGTGTCAACGATATGTTCGAGCACGCGCGGGCCGGCCAAAGCGCCTTCTTTTGTGACGTGGCCGACCATGATGATGGTGATGCCGGATTGTTTGGCCACCCGCGTCAGTTGCGCGGCACATTCCCGAACCTGCGCCACTGAACCGGGCGCGGAAGTGAGTGCATCGGAATAGACGGTCTGGATCGAGTCGATGACGGCCACCTGCGGCTTTTCGTCCGCCAGTGTGTTCAGGATTTTTTCGAGCTGGATTTCGGCCTGCAGCTTGAGTTCTTTGGCATCGACCGCAAGCCGCTTGGCGCGCAACGCGATCTGCGCTCCGGATTCTTCGCCGCTGACATACAAGACTTTCTTCACGCGCGACATGTTTGCCAGCGCCTGCAACAGCAAAGTCGATTTGCCGATGCCGGGATCGCCACCGATCAGCACCACGCCGCCCGGCACCAACCCGCCGCCGAGCACGCGGTCGAATTCTTCGATGCCGGTGCCGAAGCGCGGCACATCAATGGCTTCGATGTCGGCCAGGCTGAGCACCGGCGAAGTCTGGGCCAGGCCCTGGGGCTGCGCCGAATATCGATTGCCGGCCGTTTCGACCAGGGTTTCAACAACGGTATTCCACTGCCCGCACGACGGACATTGGCCTGCCCATTTATTAGTAACGCCACCGCATTCGGTGCAGGTGTAATTGGTTTTTTGCTTGGCCATGGTCTGTCAGTATCAAAAGTGAAAAAACCGGCGCAAAGCCGCCGGTTCGAATTCGGGATGACCCTCTTACTAGTCCGCGACTCGCTCCACGACTTTGACGCGGGGAGCCAACGCGCACATCATTTCATAGCCGATGGTGCCGGCTGCGGTCGCCACTTCATCTATCGGCAGCCCATCGCCCCATAGTGTCACCTTGCTGCCAACGCGGGCGGTCGGAATGTCGGTCAGGTCTACAGTGATCATGTCCATCGAGACCCGTCCGATGATGCGGGTCCGCAGGCCGTCGACCACGATGGGCGTCCCGTTCGGCGCATGACGAGGATAGCCGTCCGCATAGCCGCATGCGACCACCCCGATAGTCATTGGTTGATCGGCAATGAAGCGGCTGCCATATCCGATTGCGTCGCCGGGCCCGATCTGCTGTATGCCGATGATTTCGCTTTCGAGCGTCATCGCCGCGCGCAGGCCGAACTCGGCGGCGGTCTTGCCGCCCGGGGTGGCGCCATACAGGATGATCCCGGGCCGCACCCAATCGGCGGACAGTTCGGGATGCATCAGGTCGGCAGCCGAATTGGACACACTGCGTTCGCACGGGAGCCCCTCGGCTGCGGAGCGGAAACGCAGCACCTGCTCGGCCAGCGGCAAACCGGCATTGGCCGGCTCATCGGCGTTGGCAAAATGCGTGATCAAACTAATATTACCGACCGCGGGCATTGCATGCAGCCGCTCATACGCGCCGCGATAAGCCTGCGGCGTGAATCCCAGCCGGTTCATCCCGCTGTTCATTTTCAGGTGGACGTGTATCGGCGCCGAAAGCCCCGGCCCGATCTTCTCAAGCATTTCCATCTGTTCGACGCAATGCACGGCGACCTGCAACTTATGCCCGGCGACGACGCTCAAATCGGCGGGTTCAAAAAAACCTTCGAGTAAAAGAATCGGTTTTTTCCAGCCCATCTCGCGCAAGCGGACGGCATTATCGGGTTCAATCAGTGCCAATCCGTCCGCATCGGAAAAACCGCGCATGCCGCGCTCCAGGCCATGACCGTAGGCGTTGGCCTTAACGACAGCCCAGACCTTCGAATCGGGGGCATGTTTTTTTGCGACGGCCAAGTTGTGCCGCATGGCGGAAATATCAACGGTGGCAACGAGCGGTCTGGGCATGAACGGTCTGCGTAGGGTGGGAAGCGAAGAGCCTCATTTTACCGGACGCGCTTCGTTCCCCGCCTAGTAAAATACGCAGTTGCCGAAGATTTTCATGGTATAAAGCAAGCCGGGAGACACATTGTTACAAGCAATATGCGGATGAATCGCGGTTTTTACACCATCATGGCGGCGCAGTTTTTTTCGTCGCTCGCGGATAATGCACTTCTCATCGCGGCCATCGCGTTATTAACAGTAATGGATTCACCGGCGTGGATGACGCCGCTGCTGAAACTGTTCTTTGTGCTGTCTTACGTGCTGCTGGCGGCATTTGTCGGCGCATTCGCCGACTCGATGCCCAAGGGGCGCGTCATGTTTGTCACCAACTGTATAAAGATAGTCGGCTGCGCGATGATGTTTTTTCACGTGCACCCGTTGCTCGCTTATGCGGTGGTTGGTTTCGGCGCGGCGGCCTATTCGCCGGCGAAGTACGGCATCCTCACCGAACTGCTCCCCCCTGAAAAACTGGTCGCGGCCAATGGCTGGATCGAGGGACTGACTGTCTCTTCCATCATTTTGGGAACGGTAATGGGCGGCGCACTGGTCAACCCCGGCATTTCAGCCTCGCTGTTGAGCTTCAATTTCCCCATCGTCGATCTGGGCATCGACACGACGGCGGAAGCCGCCCTGTCGGTCATCATGGTCATTTACGTGGTCGCGGCCGTGTTCAACCTGAAGATACCCGACACCGGTGCGCGCTATCCACATCAGCAGCGCAATCCGCTCAAACTGATTGTCGATTTTGCAGGCTGCTTCAACATACTCTGGAAAGACAAGCTGGGACAGATTTCGCTCGCCGTCACCACGCTGTTCTGGGGCGCGGGCGCGACGCTGCAATTTATCGTGCTGAAATGGGCGGAAAAGTCTCTCAATATGCCGCTCGACCAGGCGGCGATTTTGCAGGGCATCTTCGCAGTCGGGGTGGCGCTCGGGGCTGTGGCCGCCGCGCGCTTTGTGCCGCTAAAGAAGTCGCTGTCGGTGATGCCGCTCGGCGTGGCGATGGGACTGATCGTCACCACGATGACCATGGTGCACACGGTGTGGCTGGCCTACCCGTTGCTTGTACTGGTGGGCGCGCTAGCCGGTTATTTCGTGGTGCCGATGAACGCGCTGTTGCAGCATCGGGGCCATGTGCTGATGAGCGCCGGCCACTCGATCGCGGTACAGAATTTCAATGAAAACATGTCGGTGCTGACCATGCTGGTGCTGTATGCGGTGATGGTGAAAATGGATGTCGACATCAATATCGTGATCGTGCTGTTCGGGCTGTTTGTCGCCGGCACGATGCTGATGGCGATGCGCAAGCATGCAATGAACCAGCGTGAGTATGATTCATTGGCATTGATCGGCGAGCACAAGCACTGAGGCAAGGGGCGGCCTACGTCGCCCTTACCATATGGGTGATGCGCGCGCCGGCCCGGCTGGGCCAGTCATCGGGGACGATGAATCCGCGATCGACTTCAAGCACGCAGTCACCCTGCGCTTCCACGATCGCAACCATGACCGGCATGCTGTCCTTCTCGAAGCGAGCGGCCAGGATCGCCTCCAGGTTCTGCCGGCTCAGGCAATCTTCTTCGGTGGCTTTTGCCGGCGCCAGCCACGAAAGCCGCGGCAATATCATGTACTGTTCGGCAGCCATCCCGCCCAGTTCTTCAACTGTGCACCAGAATCCGCGGCAATGCGGACTTGAGACGCCCATCGAATGCACGACAGGCGTTTGATCGTAATAAAACAGCCATCCTTTCACCAGCGCCCGGGCCACTGTGATCGGCTCCGGCAATAGCGCCTGCGCCGCCGGGTGCTGCGAAAGCGACAACTGCCGCTCCATGATCTTGCGCACTTTTGCGCCCAGCGTGTCGGCGAGATTGGGGCCGACGAAATCATCCGCTTCCGTGCCGCCGCCGCTCGTTTCGAGCAGGTAGAACTTGCTGGCGAATTCCCAGTGGACCAGTTCACCCTCCTGCCGCAGCAGGAAATCGAATTCGCCGATCGTGTCGTTTTTGGCAGCCCGTACCTGGAGCCCGTGGGCGACCAGCGTTTCCTGATGGGTAAAATAAAATGCCATCAGCTTCTCGGCATAACGCCCGAGCCGCGTGTAGGGTTGCGCGCCCAGATACGCATTCAGCGATTCCGGCGCCCGATCGAGGGCGTTCAGCCACTCCAGCGTTTCCGGCCCGACGGGGCCGAGCGTGGCGATGCGGCCGCGCCACTGGGGCGCATTGCCATCGAGCAGATCGGGCGCGTCCAGCAACCAGGCGAGTGCACGTACATGCGGATCATTCAGGTGATTCCAGCGTCGATGGAATTGCGCCTGGAAACTGCCCGGCTCAGCTGCTGGTGGCATAGGTGGACATCGCCAGGGACAGATCTGCCCACGCTTTTTTCTTGTCGGCCAGATTGCGCAACAAGTACGCCGGGTGATAAGTGACGACCAGCGGCAGTTCCCCGTAACGATGGACTTTGCCGCGCAGGCTGGAAACCGGCGTCTCGGGATCGAGCTTGAAGAGGGACAATGCAGCGGTTTTCCCGAGCGCGACGATGATGGTCGGCTGGATCACCTCAATCAGCCGCTCAAGATAGGGCAGGCATGCCGCCACATCCTCCGCGCTCGGCGCCTCAGCATCCGTCGGAGCGCGTTTGACGATGCTGGCGACATACGCGTTCTCCCCGCGCTTCAGGCCCATCGCCAGCAGCATGTTGTCGAGCAGCCTACCGGCATTGCCGATGGATGGCTCGCCTCGCAAGTCCTGGTTGTAGCCAGGACCTTCGCCGATGAATAGCCAGTTCGCTTTCTCGTCGCCGTCGCCGATCACCGAAATATTGGCGACCGGCCCGGTTGTGGCAGGAGCGGAGTACTCGATGACCTCCGCAGTCCATGCCTCCGTGACCTCGGGAGCGTCGCGGTGCCTCCACACGGGTCCGACACCCATTTCATGGAGGAAGATTGCGCGTCGGTTGCCGGAAGAGGTCATAACTTGATCCTCATGACGATCGCATCCTCGCGCGTGTTGTCTGCAGCGGGATAGTAGCCTTTGCGTACCCCGATCTGGACGAAACCATAACGCTTGTATACCTCCAGCGCACGCAGGTTGGATGGCCTGACCTCGAGCAATACCGAGGACAACCCGCGTTCGCGCGCCAGCGCCATCACTTTGTCCAGTTGCATGCGCCCTATTCCCTTGCCGTGCAGGCCGCGCCGGACCGTGATGTTGAGCAGATGGGCTTCGTCCACCGCGAACATCATCAGAAAATAGCCGGCCAGCGATCCGCCGGCGTCGCGCAGTGTCCAGGTCTCATAACCGCTGTAGAGCGAGTCGAGGAAATTGCCGCGCGTCCAGGGATAGGGGTAAACATCGTTTTCGATCGTCACCACGTCGCGCAAGTCGTCGGCCTGCATCGGAATGAAATGCAGGGAAGAGACTTCATCCGTCAATGATCGATGTACTGCGCTCACGCGGCCACCTTCGCCTGACGTTCGACAGTAGTCAGGGCGACTTTGTTGCGCAGGTAAATCGGCTGCGCGTCGCGCGCCGCAACCGTTCTTCCTTCGGAAAATGCAATAGCGGCCAATTGCGCGACGTGTGCGGCATGCGGCATGACGGCGGGCTCAAAATCCTTTGCCACCGGCAGTTGACCGAATGCCTGGGGGTAGGCGCTCAGGCCATTCCCGCATGCGATCACCTTGCCGACCGGCGCTACCGCCGAGGCAGCCGACAGGGTGGGTTCGATGACTGTCTGCCATCCGTTTTCGTAACGGTACTGCGCCCAGTAGACCTCTTCCATTCGTGCGTCCAAGACAGCCAACACGTCTGATGCGCCGGATGACTCCCGGCAGGCCTGGGCCATTGCCAATAAGGTCACAACCGGAATGACGGGAAGATCGGCGCCGAACGCCAATCCCTGGGCAACCCCGCAGGCGGTGCGCACGCCGGTAAAGGAGCCGGGACCGGCGCCGAACGCGATGGCGTCACACTGTGCAAGCGTGATGCCGGCCTGCCGCAGCAACTCCTGGACCATCGGCAGCAGCGATTGGGAATGGGTCTGGACGCCCGACGCTTCGCGCGCGAGGACTTGATCGCCTCGCAGCAATGCAGCGGAAGCCAGTTCGGAAGATGTTTCTATTGCGATAATCGTAGACATGCCGATATTTTACCGCGCTCGCTCGCCGCGCATCGTGGCCATCAACGCAATTCATTTCCCTCGGGTTGCTAAAGTGTCCCAAAGCGATGCCGATATAACGAACACACCCCCACATCAAGGAGGAGCTATGGAAGTCAACGGCATTGCCAATCTGGCGACAAAACTCGACGCGACGCGGACCGGCCAGGCGGTCGGCATTGCGGTGCTTAAGAAAGCGCTTGATACACAAGTCGCGAGCGCGGCGATCCTGCTTCAGGCGCTCCCCCCGATGCAATCCGCAAATCTTCCTCCGCACCTGGGTCAGAACGTCAACACCAAGGCCTGATCGGGATAGTCCGGGCGAGCAACGCCCGGCGCCTTACTTTACAATACCGTCGCAAGCCGACCGGCTTACCCGATGATTTGCGACCCTACCCATGCCCAGCCTCACCCTCGATTCAAAAAACCGCGTTGAACTTGCCGAATGGCTGGAAAGCAATGCGTGGATAGTCGCCTGCTTGTGCGCCGCATGGTGCGGCACCTGCACCCAGTACCGCGACAACTTCGAGGCGCTGGCGGCACGTCACCCCGACAAACGTTTCGTCTGGATCGATATCGAAGACCAGGCCGATGTGGTGGGTGATCTCGACGTGGAAAATTTCCCGACCCTGCTGATCCAACGTGGCGACGCGGTTGCGTTCTTCGGTACGGTGCTGCCGGACCTGCAACTGGCCGACCGCCTCATCGCGGCCCAGGCGGAAAAAAGCGAGGCAGATATACGCGCGGAAGCGGCGGGCAACGCCGATCGCAAACGGTGGCAAACCGAATGCAACCTGCGGGTTCGGCTGGCTGAGGCCGGAGAGTAACGAACTTCCCCTCCTTGCCATAATCGAAACATCGATGGCAACCAAAGGAGACCAGCATGGCAATTACCATGTACGCCGCATCTGTTCCGGTATTCAAGCATATCCTCGGCACCCTGTTGGTGGTCCTCGACAAGGCAGAAGCCCACGCCGCCGCGAAAAAAATCGAGCCGGCCGCGCTGCTGCAAGCGCGGCTGTTCCCCGACATGTTCACCCTGCGGCGCCAGGTGATGATCGCCACCGATTTTGCCAAGGGGACCTGCGCCCGGCTGGCCGGCGTCGACGTGCCGAAGTACGACGACACGGAGCAAACTTTCGAAGAGCTCAAGGCCCGTATTGCGAAGACCCAGGCATTTATCAGCACGCTGAGCGCCGCGCAGATCGACGGCAGTGAGGAGCGCGAGATCACGACCCAGGTCGGGCACGAGACCCGGAAGTTCAGCGGCCAGCATTACCTTCTGCATTACGCGCTCCCTAACTTCTTCTTCCACGTCACGACTGCCTACGATATTTTGCGGCACAACGGGGTGGAGCTCAGCAAGCGGGACTATATCGGTCCGTTCTGACTCCAGTCGGCCTACGACATGACCGCGAGCTTTTTCCAGGCTTTTATCCTGCTGTTGCTGGTCACCGATCCGTTCGGCAATGTCCCGCTGTTCGCCAGCGTGCTGGCCAAGGTACCCGTTGAACAACGCGGTCGCGTCATCATCCGCGAATGCATCATCGCGTTCGTACTGCTGCTGATATTCATGTTCTATGGACGGATTTTCCTGAAAGCGCTGCACCTGTCCGATGTCTCGCTGCGCATCGGTGGCGGCGTGATCCTGTTCCTCATCGCCCTGCGCATGGTATTTCCGCAACCCGGCGGCGTTATGGGCGAAGGCGATAGCTCGGGCGAACCGTTCATCGTTCCGCTCGCCGTTCCGGCGCTGGCTGGGCCGTCGGCGCTGGCGACCGTGCTGCTGTTTTCTTCAGATCAGGCGCCGATCATCCTCGCCAATGTCGTCGCGTTGACGGCGGTTGCGATCGTCTGGCTGATCGTGCTGTTAGGAGCTGAACGGATGCAGCGAGCGCTGGGAACACGGGTGATGACCGCGTTCGAACGGCTGATGGGGCTGATTTTGTCGGCGATGGCGGTGGAGATGCTGTTGGCGGGGATTCGCGATTACCTGTCGTCTCTTAAGTAGC
>JAQGMD010000420.1 GCA_028292565.1 Burkholderia sp.
ACCTGTGTTCACTGACAATATCGAGCATGTGTGTAAGCCCCCGGATTCAATAAATGATGACGGAACGAATCGACTCGCCGCGCTTCATCAGCTCGAAGCCTTCGTTGATCTGCTCCAGTTTCAACCGGTGCGTGATCAGGTCGTCGATATTGATCTTGTTTTCCATGTACCAGTCGACGATCTTCGGCACATCGGTACGGCCGCGTGCACCGCCGAAGGCGGAGCCCTTCCATACCCGGCCCGTTACCAACTGGAACGGCCGCGTGCTGATTTCTTTGCCGGACTCCGCGACGCCGATGATGATCGACTGGCCCCAGCCCTTGTGGCAGCATTCCAGCGCCTGGCGCATGGTGGTGGTATTGCCGATGCATTCGAAGCTGTAATCGGCGCCGCCATCGGTGAGCTGGACGATGGCATCGACCACGTTGTCCACGTCCTTCGGATTGATGAAATGCGTCATGCCGAACTTACGCGCCATTTCCTCGCGCGCCGGGTTGATGTCAACACCAATAATCTTGTCCGCGCCAACCATCTTTGCGCCCTGGAGGACGTTCAAGCCGATACCGCCCAGGCCGAACACCACCACATTGGCGCCCGCTTCCACTTTGGCGGTGAATATCACAGCGCCGATACCGGTCGTGACGCCACAACCGATATAGCACGTGGTGTCAAACGGAGCATCCGGACGGATCTTCGCGAGCGCGATTTCCGGCACCACCGTATGGTTGGCAAAAGTCGATGTGCCCATGTAATGGTAGATAGGCTGGCCTTTGTACGAGAAGCGCGTCGTCCCGTCCGGCATGAGGCCGCGGCCCTGGGTCGAGCGGATCGCCTGGCACAGGTTGGTCTTGCGTGACAGGCAGAATTTGCACTGGCGGCATTCCGGTGTGTACAGCGGGATGACATGGTCGCCCGGTTTCAGCGTTTTCACGTCGGGTCCGACTTCCATCACCACACCCGCGCCTTCATGGCCGAGTATCGAAGGGAAGATCCCTTCCGGGTCGGCGCCGGACAGCGTGTAGTAATCGGTATGGCAAATGCCGGTTGCCTTCATTTCGACCAGCACTTCACCGGCCTTTGGACCTTGCAGGTCGACTTCTTCCACCGTGAGCGGTGCTCCGGCTTTCCAGGCAATCGCGGCTTTCGTTTTCATCGGACAACTCCTTGTTCTTGACGGTGGGTTTGGTTGGATGGCAGTTATGCCAATAGATTCCGGGGCCGTATAGTGCCCGAAAAATAATAAATGCGCTGCAGCTGATTACCTGACCGCGACTTTCCCCTTTGTTGCTATTTTGACAGCTCGTCCGGCACTTGGATTACCGCCTGCGGCCTCCATCTGGAGCAGGACGCCGCTGCCGCGGCAGCAGCAACACAGCAATTGCCACAGGAGTACTTCATGTCCTACAAGACCATTCTTGTCCAGGTAGATGATTCGAAGAACCTCGAACCACGCCTGGCCATCGCGGCTGATATCGCGGCCGCTGAAAACGCCCACATGATCGGCCTTGCGCGGACAGGCGTGGAAAGGTTTGTTGCCGAGATATCGTCCATCGCGATCGACAATGCAATCATCGAGCCGCACATCAAAGCGCTGCGCCAGCGCGCCGCCGATGCGCTGAAAAAATTCGAGGCTACCGCCCGGCAAAAGGGTGTTACGTCTACCGAACAGCGCATGGTCGATGGCGAGATCCTGGGCGACATCAGTGTGCAGGCGCGATGCTGCGACCTGGTCGTGCTCGGGCAGCCCGACCCGGACGAGTCAGGAGTCGCCAACCCCAGTTTTCCGGAACACATAGTCATGAACAGCGGCGTTCCGGCAGTGATCGTTCCTTTCGTCTGCACATCAACGAAGCTAGGCGACAACGCGCTGGTCGCCTGGAATGCGAGCGTCGAAGCGACGCGGGCAGTTCACTATGCGGTACCGGCGCTGCGCCGCGCGAAGTCCGTCAAGGCGGCCGTCTTTAATCCCGCCTCTTTATCGGCTCTGGTGGACGACCCGCCAGGAAGTTATCTCGAGCGCTTTCTTGCCCGTCACAACATCAACGCCGAGATACGGACGGCCACCACCGACGGCAACGTCGGCGACGCCTTGCTTGCGCTTGCGGGCACCCTTGCTTCCGATTATCTGGTGATGGGATGTTACGGCCATTCACGTTTTCGAGAGGTACTGCTGGGCGGGGCGACGGCGAATGTCCTTGCGTCCGCACCGATACCGGTGCTGATGGCGCATTGAGGCATTCCGCATAGGCACAGAGCGACCAAGGTCCAATAGGCATGGCGGCTGATATCGCCCAAACTTCACGTCATGCGAGAGGTTCCGTTACCCCTCCCCCTCCGCAGATGGGTAAAACATGGCCACGCGAAAATCGCGGTTCGCTTGGTTTGGGTGTACCGTCGTTGCACTGCTTGCCGGTTGTGCATCCTCGAACGAAACCGCAACCGGATGTAATCCGGACGCCACGGTTGGTCAGCAACTGATTGACCTGCGCCGCGCGTATGACCTGGGGGCGCTCAGCCAGCAAGCGTACGAACGCCAGCGCGAAGCTATCCTGGGCAAACCGCGTAGCAAAACCTCGCTCGCGCCCGGGTCGCCGCTCAATGAATCCGTCAGAAACATATCACCGCTTCTACGCTGACGTCGGTCTGCAACCTGGCTGATTAAAATTTGACGCCCAGGCCGGCATAGATGCCCGAAGTTTTCATGCTGAGTTGCAATTCGGTGCGCACGTCGTAAATGAAACGGTGCCTCTCGAAGTCCATGTTGAATACGCGATAGCCGAATTTCACGCTCGTGTTCTTCGACAGCGTATAGTTCGCGCCGGCGAGCGCCTGCCATGATTTTTTCGTTACGCCTGCGCCTATATCGGCGTAGCCGACCAGCGACCATTTGTCCGTCAGCGCATGCGTTACGCGCACGCCGGCATACACGTCCGGCCAATTCGCGCTGTCGGTGTAGCGCGCCCCTTGCGGCGATGAAAGCCCTGGCGACAGGCTGATGTCGGCCCTTAGTGACGAATAGCGCGCTCCGGCCGCAATGTCGACTGGAGTGGTCTGGCCGTTCCACACCCGGTATGCGGCGGCGAGTCCGACAACGTCCTGGGTGGTTTTCAGAGTGACATTGCCCAGCCATCCGCCCAGCACCGCCTTCGAGCTGTTTGAAACTTCGAGGCGCCACATGTCGACCAGAAAACCCAGGCGGCCCCTGCGCGCCTCGAGTGTGCCCATAGCTCCCGCGTCGGTCGCACTTGACAGAGTGCCGGACACGCGTCCGTTCATCGTGGCTGCAGGCGTGGTTGCGCCGATGCGCGCCGAAAGATCGGTGCCGGCAATCCAGATGTACGGCGCTGCTTCGAATTGCCACTTTCCGCTATCTTGGCCGTGCGCCAGCGTCGCGGCACAGAGCGCAAATGCGAGGACCAGCATTTTGCCGCCGGCGCGGCAATCATATTCGGTGATGTCCACGAAGAACGGCCATTCCCGGTTGGGGAACGTAAAAAATACGCTAGCCGGGGGCGCCTCGCAATTGGACTTAGGTCCTATACGGAGGTGGCAAATGGTTCACATTCGTCGCCGGAGATCATTAGAGCAGTTTCAGCCTGACTGTGAGGGTTCTGCCGGCCGCTCGAAGGCGGTTGCCGCGTTGCCGA
>JAQGMD010000428.1 GCA_028292565.1 Burkholderia sp.
GCAAGGCGCCAAGCGCAGACAGGCTGGCCGCCTGTCGAGCATTGGCAACGCCGCAATCGCCTTCGAGCGGCCGGCAGAACCCGCACGGTCAGGCTGAAATCGCTCTAATGCACAAACCGCCCATCCGAAGCCACCACAACCGTATCAACGAACAACGCCCCGGTATGACTTTGCGGTGTATAGCTCACCTTCACCCCACCGAGATCAAGCTCATCAAACGTCTCCATCGCCGCGATCAGCCGGTCGCGCGTCAACCATTTTCCGGTATGGCGCACCCCCTCTGTCATCACCTTCGCGCTGATATAACCTTCCAGGCTGCTGAACGAGTATTCCGCATTCGGGTCGAGCTTCTTAAGTGCAGCCTGGTATTCGCGCACCACGGGGGTGGCGTCGCGCCATGGATAAGGCACCACCTGGGTGAACACCATGCCGCGCGCATCCTTGCCCAATAACCGCGCCATTTGCGCAGCGCCGGAATTGATCGCCATGAAGTGCGTGGTGGCGCCAAGCTTCCTCGCTTCACGATAAATCGTCGCGAAGTCAGCGTAAGAGCCGTGGTTGAAGACGAGCTGCAGTTTGGCATCGGCTATCGAGCGGGCCATTCCCTGCAGATCGGGTTTGCCATCGGTTCCGGGTTTGTAGGGCAGCGCGGTGGCGGTCGGCAGGTTCAGCCTGAGCAGCAGCCGATTGACGTTCGCCATGTGCTTGCGACCGGTCTCGGAATCGGCGTGCAAAAAGCCGTATCTCGTATAGCCATACACTTTGCTCAGCTCGATGATTTTTGCGAATTCGCTGAAGTGCGGCGCACGCACGGGGAAGACATAACGGTTGTACGGCTCGCGCAATTCCGGCGAACCGGCCATGCAACCAACCAGCGGCACCTTTTTCCCGGTCGCCACCTTCATGCTGGCGACGCATGGTCCGCCTTCGACCCCGCCGAAGGTGATGAAGGCGTCGTGGGTGTCGATCAATTCCTGCGTGTTCTTTGCCGCCTTTTCGGCATTGCCTTCATCGTCCAGCGTTTTCAGGACGATCTTGCGCCCGTGTATGCCGCCGGCGGCGTTGACACTTTCGATATGGGCGCGGATGCCGAGCATGACCGCATTGCCGTGTTCCGCGAGACCGCCGGTCCGGGCGATGGTCTGCCCGATCAGCACACTTGTGGGCGTGACGCCCGGCTCTGCATGCGCCGCGCCAAAGCAGGCGAGCAGCACCAACGCGCTCAGCTTGATGAGCGGTGAAAAACGGTCAACCATGTAGCCCCCGGCTTCTTTATAGTGAATACGCAATGCAGCGGCGGCGTCCTGCGGATGCTACATTACTGCCGCTTGCGCAAGCGTATCCCTGTTCTGGCCGGGAACATATCCCATATTCTTGGGATGGTTGGATGGGAACGGGGGGCCGCATAATAGTGGCCCGTTCTCCTCGTTTTGCGGATTCTGCCGGCGCCTCGAAGGCGCTTCGGTGCCTGCAATCGGGGTGCAACGGACCACGAGTCCCCTCTTACTTCGGAAAAGGAACCGGCACGCCGAAGTAGAACCACTCTTCGCCGGTACCTGCACTCACCTTTGGCAAAATGATATGACCGTCCTCGGGCGCGGCCAGGATGCCGCCGCCGGAGAGCAGCGCCATCGGATCGCCTTTGGCGACGAAATCGAAATGCCGCCAGGGCTTGGCAAGTTCCGCACCCTGGTCACGGTAGAAGACGCTTTTCATCTTGACGCAGCGCTGTTCACTCGCGATCAACGCCTGTTCCTTCGCGAGTGACAAGGCCGCCGCGCATCCGGCATCCAGCATGTCGAAATGCAGCAGAGCACGCAGGATCGCCCGATAGCCGACATCCGCCGCATCCGCGTTCAGATGCTGACCGCACTCCAGCGTCGCCGCCAGCGCACCGTTTGCGCGGGCATATTCGGTCGTGCCCTGGGATTCCTTGTCACTCCCCTTGCCGCCTCCGCCATAGGCCTCAGCCCAGCCGTATACGTAGTCCCGCACACCGAGCGCACGTGCGTACCGGATTTCATCGGCATGCGCGCCACCCAGGAAAATAAAGGGTCCACCCTGCGAGGTATAGGAATGCAGGTCCAGCAGGAAGTCGGTCTTGTCCAGCACAGCGCACACGATGGGGTCGAGATGGTCTTCGTAATGCCGCCTGGTCGCTTTCGGGTACAGATAGCGGTTCAGGTTGCGCTCGACAAAGCGCACGCCCTTCTCGTACGCCTTCGGATTTGTTATGGGCATCAGTTGCAGCGAGCCGCGTTTGAGAACAGCGCTACCGTTGTCCAGGCTGGTGATGAGGCGATTGATCGCCTCCGAGCCGCAGCGCTCGTTGCCGTGCACCGCGCCGAGCACCGTCAATGTTTTTCCGGGCTCCAGTGCGGAATAGGTAACGGTCTTAACAGTCATGGCATGCTTTCTTCGTTTGTTTGAACAGTCGAAGGATATCGCATGGAGGGTGGGTTAGTGGGTGCGCCGGGTCGGCGCTGAGGCGTATTGTTGACAGTCGCTTAACGATGTCTCAAACCGATGTCAGGACGACACCGGTCTGCGATTGGCAAAAGAATAATATCAGGCGGCGTCCGCAGCTTGGCTTCCCACCTTTTCCACAAACGCCGCAAAGAAATCATCCGCCGTTTTCTTCGCCGCGCCATCGACCAACCGTGACCCGATCTGCGCCAGCTTGCCGCCGATCTGCGCTTTCACCACATAGGTAAGCAATGTGCCGGCGCCGTCGGGTGTCAATGTGACCTCCGCCCCACCCTTGGCGAAACCGGCCATGCCGCCTTCGCCCTCGAACCGCAGCGTGTAGGAATCGGGCGCGTTCATGTCGGCGAGATGCATTTTGCCGGAGAACCTGGCGCGCACCGGGCCCACCTTCGCGAGCATGACGATCTTATACGAATTTTCGCCTATCGCGTCGATGTTCTCGCAACCGGGAATGCAGGCCTTGAGCAGTTCCGGGTCATTGAGGGCCGCCCACACCTTATCCTGCGGCGCGGGCACCAGCTGCGAGCTGGACATTTCCATAGTGTTCTCCTTGAGGTGAATTTGTTATTGCGGTGCGCCGGACATCCAGTCCGGCCAGCGTCTTCCCGAGCTGGGCCAGGCTCACCAGATTATGCACGGGCAGGAAAAGATCAGCATGCGGCAGCATAGCCCGTATGCCTGCCGGCCGCGCTTCGAACTGTTTATAGCGCAGCAGCGGATTGAGCCAGATCAGCCAGCGGCTCGCGAGTTTGAGCCGCTCCATCTCCTTCGCCAGGCCATCGGCGGTCTCGCTATCGAGGCCGTCGCTGATCAACAGCACTACCGCA
This sequence comes from Burkholderia sp., assembly GCA_028292565.1. The sequence goes on from JAQGMD010000428.1 coordinate 3,315, forward strand.
CCCTGCCCCATCAAGCGCCGCGTCCAACGTTGGTTGAAGTCCTTCAGGCAGGGCCCGATGCGTGTGCCGCCCGCCCAGTCCGACACGCGCTGCGATACTTCGTTAAGCGCGACATCGACATCCCGGTTTTGCAACGAGCGGGTGATGTTGGTCAGGCGCGTACCGAACAAAAACGTGTGCACGCGATCGCGGTCGTTCGTCACGGCATGCGTGAAGTGCAGCAACATGCGCGTATAGCTCTCCATCGAGCCGGAGATATCGCACAGGATCACCAGCGTCGGCGGACGCCGGTACGGCGTATGGCGTCGCAATTCCACAATGCCGCCTGCCTCCTTCATCATCTGCTTCATCGTGTTGCGCAGATCCACGCGACCCGAATGCAGGCTCGGGCGGAAGCGCCGGCTCTGCAGTTCAGGCAGCGGCAGGCGCATAGCCGCAATCATTTCTTTGGCCTCGCGCAGTTCTTGCGGCGTCATGCTCGCAAAATCTTTTTTCTGCAGCAGTTCGCGTGCCGATATCGTGAACGTTGCGTCGATCGTCACGTCCGGCGGAAGCTCTTCCGATGGCGGCGAAGGGCGCGGCGCGTTTGGCATCATCGCCTGAGTGACCCGTTGCGATATCGCGGGCTTGTCTGCGGCCGCGGTACGCAGGCCGCTCAACAGGTTCAGCAGCTCCTGCAATTGGCGGCCGACGCGTTCCGGGTCGCGCCAGAACAGTCTGAATGCCTCGTCGAACAGGGCCTGATGTTCGCGTCGGTTGACCAGCACCGCGGACAGCGCGAAGTAAAGATCGTCCTGCCGCTCGACGCCGACGGTCTGCACGGCCTGCAGCGCATCGATCACCTTGGCCGGACCTATCGGCAGTCCGGCCCGACGCAGTACGCGTGCAAAATGAATGATGTTTTCCGCCAGCTTGCCAGTGCTTTCCGTCATTTCGGAGCAGGCCCTTCGTTGCGTACGTCTTCAACCATTTGCGACACGGTGGCAGTGTCCATCCGGCCAATGTCATCCTGATACTTGAGCACCACGCCCAGGGTCGAAGTGACGGCTTCCGGATCGAGGCTGGTCTTGTCGAGTGCGGTGAGCGATGCGGTCCAGTCGATGGTCTCGGCAACACCGGGCAGTTTATAGAGCTCCATCTGGCGCAGGCGCGCGATGAAGGCAACGACCTGGCGACTCAGTGTTTCGGCGGCGTGCGGCACTTTCCGACGGATGATCTCGAGTTCCCGCGCCTTGTCGGGATAGTCCACCCAGTGATAAAAGCAGCGACGCTTCACCGCATCGTGGATTTCGCGTGTGCGATTGGAGGTGATGATGACCAGCGGCGGTTGCTCCGCCTTAATGGTGCCGATTTCCGGAATACTTACCTGGTATTCCGCCAACATTTCGAGCAGGTACGCTTCGAACGGTTCATCGGTGCGGTCGAGCTCGTCGATCAGCAGGATGGGCGCCTCTCCGGATGAACTTTCCAGCGCCTGCAACAGCGGCCGCTTGATCAGGAAGCGGTCGGTGAAGATATCGGTGCCGAGCTGGTCTTTCGAGGTTTGTCCCGCCGCTTCGGCCAGGCGGATTTCTATCATCTGGCGCGGGTAATTCCATTCATACACCGCGCTGGAGATGTCCAGGCCTTCGTAACACTGCAGCCGCACCAGCTTGCGGCCCAGGCCCGTAGCGAGCACCTTGGCGATTTCGGTTTTGCCGACACCTGCTTCGCCCTCGAGGAATAACGGGCGCTGCATGGTCATGGCAAGGTACAGGGTGGTCGCCAGGTGGCGTTCGGCGACATATTGTTCTGATGCGAGGAGTTGCAGTACTTGGTCGACTGAGGAAGGGAGGCTGGACATCGGATGGTAGGGAAGAGGTTTATCGATCAGTACGCGACGGCGCTCCCCACCCTGACCCTCCCCTTGCAGGGGAGGGAACTTCGACGCTTGCGGGAGAGAGGGGAGTGGTCTGGCTACTCCAGCGCTTGCGCTACTGCACGACCTGCGAGCACCGGGATGAGATGCGCCCGGTACTCCGCACTCGCGTGCAGATCAGAGTTCAGCCCATCCGGCGATACCTTGATCGACTTCACCGCGTCCGCAGAAAAATTCGCCGACAACGCCTTCTCCATATCCGTCGCCCGATAGACGCAACTCGCACAGCCGGTCACCGCCACCCTGACGCCATTGGCACCCTGGCTGACGAACACACCGGCAGTAGCGAAGCGCGATGCCGCGTTGCGAAACTTCACATAGGCAGATCTCTTCGGAATCGGGAAACTCACCGCGGTGATGATTTCATTCTCTTCCAGCGCGGTTTCGTACAACCCCTTGAAGAAGTCGTCCGCAGCGATCTTGCGGGTGTTGGTGTGTATGGTCGCACCCAGCCCGAGCACCGCGGCCGGATAGCAGGCGGCCGGGTCGCTGTTGGCGATGGAGCCGCCCAGCGTGCCCATGTTCCTTACCTGCCGATCGCCTATGCCGCCGGCCAGCAGCGCCAGCGCGGGGATCTCCCTCCGTACCTCTGTCGACTCGGCGACTTCGGCATGCTTGGTCATCGCGCCGATCACGAGCGTATCTGCTTCGCGGCGGATGCCACGCAGCTCGGCGATGCCGCCCAGGTCGACCAGGTTTTCCGATGCAGTGAGACGCAACTTCATCGCGGCGACCAGGGTCTGGCCGCCGGCAAGCGGTCTGCTGTCCGATTTTGCAAGCAGCGTGACCGCTTCATTCAGGCTCTTGGGCCGGTGCAGTTCAAATCCATACATGCTGCTCTCCTCAGGATGTTTTTTTAGCGGATTGGATGGCGCGCCAGACACGCTCGGGCGATGCCGGCATGTCGATATGCGTCACACCCAGCGGCGCAAGCGCATCGATCACGGCATTGATGACCGCCGGCGGCGAACCGATCGCGCCGGCTTCGCCGCATCCCTTCGCCCCCAACGGATTATGGGTGCAGGGCGTAACGCGGTTGCCCACCTTGAAGTTCGGCATGTCGACTGCACGCGGCATCGCGTAATCCATGAAGCTGCCCGTCAGCAATTGACCGCTTTCCTTGTCATAGACGCAGTTTTCCAGCAGCGCCTGGCCGATCCCCTGCGCCAGTCCGCCGTGCACCTGGCCCTCCACTATCATCGGATTGATGATGTTGCCGAAGTCGTCCACCGCCGTCATGCCGACGATTTCGACCATGCCGGTGTCCGGATCCACTTCCACTTCACAGATGTGGGCGCCGCACGGAAAAGTGAAGTTGGTCGGATCGTAGAAAGCGGTTTCGTTCAGGCCCGGCTCAAGCTTGTCGAGTGGATAGTTGTGCGGCACATATGCGGAGAATGCGACCGCGCCGAAAGGCACGCTTTTGTCGGTGCCGATGACGGTGAATTTTCCGTCCTTGAACTCGATGTCGCTGGCCGAAGCCTCCAGCAGGTGCGCAGCGATCTTTTTGCCTTTTGCTTCAATCTTGTCGAGCGCTTTCATGATCGCCGACCCACCCACTGACAGCGAGCGTGAACCGTAGGTCCCCATGCCGAACGGAACGCGGCCGGTATCGCCATGCACCACATCGACCTGTTCAAACGCTACCCCAAGCCTCGATGCGACGATCTGCGCGAAGGTGGTTTCATGTCCCTGGCCATGACTGTGCGAACCGGTGAATACCGTCACACTGCCGGTCGGGTGGACGCGGATCTCGCCGACCTCGAACAACCCCGCGCGCGCACCAAGCGCACCGGCGATGTTGGAAGGCGCCAGGCCGCACGCTTCGATATACGTCGAGTAGCCGATGCCGCGGCGCTTGCCGCGCTTTTCCGCTTCCGCACGCCGTTGCGCAAATCCGTACACATCAGCCAGCTCCATTGCCCCTGAGAGGCAGGCATTGAAGTCGCCGATGTCGTATTGCAGCGCGACCGGCGTCTGGTACGGGAAGGTGGTGATGAAATTGCGACGCCGGATTTCCGCCTGGTCGATGTTCATTTCGCGCGCAACTGCCGACACCAACCGCTCGACTACATAAGCAGCCTCCGGCCGGCCCGCGCCGCGATAGGCGTCGACCGGAACGGTGTTGGTAAACACGCCATCGACTTCGCAGTAGATCGCGGGCGTGGTGTACTGGCCCGCCAGCAGCGTCGCATAGAGGATGGTCGGCACCGACGAAGCAAACGTCGAAAGATAGGCGCCGAGGTTGGCTACCGTATGCACGCGCATCGCCAGGAACTTGCCGTTCTTGTCGGTCGCCATTTCGGCGACTGTCGCATGATCGCGGCCATGTGCATCGGTCAGGAATGCTTCCGAGCGGTCGGACGTCCATTTGATCGGCCGGTTGATTTTCCGCGAAGCCCACGTGAGCGCCGCGTCTTCCGCATAGAGGAAAATCTTCGAGCCGAAGCCGCCGCCGACATCCGGCGCTATCACACGCACTTTATGTTCCGGCAGCGACAGCACGAAGGCGGTCAGCAGCAGCCGCTCCACATGCGGATTCTGGTTGGAGACATACAACGTGTAGCTATCATCGGACCGGGTGTAGCTCGCCACCACGGCGCGCGGTTCGAGTGCATTCGGCACAAGGCGGTTGTTGATGAGCTCGAGTTTGGTCACATGATCGGCACGTGCGAACGCAGCATCCACTGCCGCCTTGTCGCCGATCGACCAGGTGTAGCACTTGTTGTCGGGCGCTATGTCGTGCAACGTCGGTGCGCCGCTTTTGAGCGCGGCAGTCGCCTCCACAGCTGCCGGCAGGACGTCATAGTCCACCGCGATCAATTCGGCCGCGTCCCTCGCTTGCAGGTGGGTTTCGGCAATCACTACCGCGACCTGGTCACCGACGTGGAGTGCCTTGCCCTGGCACAGCAGCGGATGCGGCGGCTCTTTCATCGGCTGGCCCTTGACGTCGGTGATCAGCCAGCCGCACGGCAGCCCGCCGACCTTGTCGGCCGCCAGGTCTTCTCCGGTAAAGATGGCGATGACACCAGGATGTTTCAGCGCCGCGCTTTTATCGATGCTGTTGATCTTTGCGTGCGCATGCGGCGAACGCAGGAAGTAAGCATAGGTCTGGCCCGAAATCTGCACATCATCGGTGTAGTTGCCGTCGCCGGTCAGGAAGCGATAGTCTTCCTTGCGGCGCACCGAAGCGCCGATGCCTGATCCTGATTCAGCAGGTGCATTCATCTCATGCCCCCTTCATGTTGGCGGCGCCGAGCTGCACCGCTTTGACGATGTTGTGGTATCCGGTGCAGCGGCAGATGTTGCCGTCGAGCTGCTCGCGGATAGTCTTTTCGGAGGCGTCCGGATTCTTCGTCACCAGGTCGACCGCGCTCATGACCATGCCCGGCGTGCAGAAGCCGCACTGAAGGCCGTGGCACTCCTTGAATGCCGCCTGCATCGGGTGCAGCTCACCATTCGCTCCGCACAGGCCTTCGATGGTGGTGACCTCGGCGCCCTGGAATTGCGCGGCCAGCGCCGAGCAGGATTTCACAGCATGACCGTTGACGATGACGGTGCACGCGCCGCACTGGCTGGTGTCGCAGCCTACGTGGGTACCGGTCAGCATCAGTCGGTCGCGAATGAGTTGGACCAGCAGTGTGCGCGAGTCCACCTCCGCGTTCACTGTCTTGCCATTTACGGTGAGGGATACATTGATTGCCACGACTGTCTCCTTTATTGGATTTGTTGTTTGAACTGTTTTTCTTCCGGTCCATGCAGCGACCGGAATCAAGCTACCGTCTGAGTCACAAACCGAAAGCAAGCCGTGCAGCGTGGCACGTTGTACGTTTGAATACAGCGGAGAGTTGCAAGAGTGTCATTGGCTGACTAGTGACCACCTGAACACGCGCTTTCAATATCCAGTGGGAAAAGTATAAGGGGACAATCCGGACAGGCCGTTACCGTGCGTTACGGCGATTTACCCAAAAGTCTTTTTATTGTTCGTGCATCGCACCATAAACCAGCGGTGTGCGGGCGCGTGCGTCATACCCAGATACATCGGGAGGCACACCGATTGCTCACATATCGGTGGCGCTTGAGCCCATAGAAAGGGAACTGAAATGAAGCGGATTATCGTGATGATAAATCCAACTGCGGGTCATTCCACCAGCTTCGGCCTCCCTTCGAGCAGGAGCAGGTAGAGGCCCCTGTCATCCGGACCGAAGTACGCCTTGGCGGTGTAGTAGATGTGGCTGTCCACCGGAAAGGGCTCCCCAACCGGCGGCATGTGATCCAGTTGTTGTATGCCAAAGTCCGTTTTGGCTCCGTTCGCGCCTTCGTGTATGACTTGTACTCGCATGATGCGTCCCCCTGCGTTCAGGTACTAGCAATAGATTCGCGCCGCAGGAAACAGTTTCAGGGGTTTTGAGTGTGTCCTGATGAACGGAATGAAAAAAGGGCCGGCTGCTACGCCTGCCCTTCTTGCTACTCCTTTCGTACTCTGTTCAGAGTATCTGCACGACCTTTGCAATCGATGGCACACCTTTGGAGTTAATCAGGAACAACATATAGTGCCCGGGCGGTGTGAGGTTCCTGGATTCCGGTGCAACAATGCTGACACCAGCGCTGCCTGGTATTTGCTGTACCGATAGGTGGTTGATTCGCTGGTTCGTGTTGAGCGTATGCGTCGTTGACCCCAGGCGTATGAAAGTGGCCTTCACGATATCCGCGGGTTCCGGCGTTCCAACGGTAAATCTTTGGTTGTAGACGATTGACGCAGGTGCGGAAGTGATCGTGGGCCGCGAACCGTTGAAGAGATACGGAGGCGAGTAGATCTCCGCATTGAAGTTTTCCACGCCATTGACCGGAGCCGGGCGCCCGCCACCGGTCGACAGTACCCGTCCATCCGGCAGCAGCAGCGCGGTCGAATGATAGACTCGTGCCACTTTCATGCTCGCCATGGTGGTCCACTGTTCCGTTTTCGGATTCCAGCTCTCGGCCGCCAACACCGCGTTTGCTGCGTCGTTGAAGCCACGTGACGCGGTACCGCCGGTGACGAGCACTTTGCCATCCGCTGTGATGGTGGCATTGTGGTGGCGTCGCGCGAATCTCATCGGACTGATCGTGCTCCATTTTGGATTGCTGTCCATAAGATTGATGGTCTCGACACTGGTGACCGGGGGATCGCCGCCACCCATGACCATCACTTTCCCGTCGCCATACAGGACAGAGGGTGCGTAGTCGCGCCATATCTCATGGTTGTGAGCGGCGACGTTGGTCCATTTCCCTGCGCCCGCTGTATCCAGATAGGCCGACATCACTTCCGATCCCGACATGAACACCCGGCCGTCGGGCGCGAGATGCATGGGCGAATAGAACGTCACGTCGCGACTTGCGCCGGTCAGGTCCCTCCATCCGCGGTCAGGATTCCACACCTGCGGTATCAGGTTATGGCCCGTCGCGAGGGTCATCAGGCCAGTAGTGACGAGTACGTCGCCGTTAGCAAGCGTAACCGTGGTGGGATACCAGCGGCCCCCGTTCATGTTGCCGACTTTCTGCCAGGTGTTGGTGCGGAAATCAAAGATGTTGGTCGATGCAATGCCCTCACCGCCGCCGAGATCCCCGCCGGCCACGAACAGCCGCCCGTCAGGCAGCAAGGTGTGACCGCCGCAGAACAGATTGTCGTTCATATTGGGGAAATAACCCGGCCTTTGCGGCACACCATCGGGCGGCAGGTCGAGCACGTAAGCCTTGGTGGAATCCCACTTGCCGACATGATCGTCGGCATCATTGTCGTTGGCCCAGCTCATCAATCTGCCGTCGGGCAGAAGCGTGAGGTGAACAGCGACCTGAGGCCAGTCATAAATCGGCGACCACTGCCCCATCGGCGCCGTCGTGCCAATCGGCTCAGGGGTATCAGGAACCGGCGCAGGCGGCGGCAGGTTCAGTACAACATCATCCTGCTGGGTATTCGTTTGCGTTGCATCGTTCGCCACCGGGCTGCCGCCCGATCCACCGCCTCCGCATGCGGACAAACCGAAGGCCAATGCCAGCATCAGCCAGGTGGAACGACTTGCCGGGCGCCGGCGAAATAGGGGACTTACTAAAGCGCTCGAATCCATCAATACTCCTTATTCTTGTTAGCACTGCATTACCGCTTGGATCGACGACAATTCGACGGACCGTCCGTTTACAGCGCTTTCAAAAACGCCGTCAGGTCCAGGATCTGCTGCGCCGTCAAATTCATTTGAAAATTGGTGTTGTAAAAGTCGACCACTTCGCCGAGGTCCTTCGCCGATCCATCGTGGAAGTACGGCGCCCTCGAGGCCAGCGCGCGCAGGACAGGCACCTTGAACCGACCTATCTCTTCCCATTTGCCGGTAAGCAGCGCAACTCCCGGATCGGTGGTTTGCACGGTTGCGCCGGAGACCTTATTGCGCAGCGTGTACAGCGGCAGGTCGGGCGTGCGTCGTGCTGCGTCCGAGATACCAATGTTCACCATCAGCGGCGTCGAATGGCTGCCTGCGTTCGGCGCATTGTGGCAAGTGGTGCACGAGCCCCTTATCGAGTCGCTTTTCATGCCGCTGATTTTGTCGATGAACATGTTTGCGCTGTTGAAGACGGCCTGGCCGCGAGCGATGGCAAGGCGGGCCTCAGTGACAGCGGCTGCATCGGCGGGAGGTGTATCGGAATCAGCCAGTAATCTCGGTGGAGGGGCGGGGTTCCAGGCGTTAAACATCGTCATCGCGCGCGGATTGAAGCGGTCCTTCGACTTGTAGTCGCCGGCGTCTAAATCGTTGATGCCGAAGTAAAAGTCCTGCTGCGCGAGGGCGACGGGGCCGCCGCTCGCACCGGCGCCTGTGAGGCTTTTCGCCTTCAGGTCGAATACCTGCGCGGTGAACAATTGCTTTTCGAAGGCGACGATGGCCGCCTGGTCTGCGGCTGACAATGCATTGCCAGCCCGCGCATGGTCAGCCACCGCGCGCGTCGCCTGCTTTGCGAGGTTCACATCGAGCGGGCTATAGCAATCGCTGGTGCCGATCACACAGATATTGGAGTTCGCATCCCTGAAAGTATCGCGCGCGTCCCACATCACGGTGGAAAGAAACTTCAGGTTGGCGGCCTGCATCGGCCTGCGAAAAAGCGACAACTCCGTGCTGCTGGCATAGCCATATGGGTCGTCCACCGCCGCCAGCTCAAACTCGGCATTCGCCGGGACAGGCAGGCCCATGCGTATCACTCCCCTGGTCAACAACATGCTGTACGCAAGCCGTTTTGCATCGAGGGTGGAGACGTCAGCCAGCGGAGAGTTAGCGCCATCGAACGCAATGAACAGCGGATCGTTTCCTCCGGTCCGGTCGAATGTCGCCTGCACAGTGGCCGGTGTAATCGACCAGGCGTCATTCTGGACATGACAGGTGGCGCAGCTCCGGCCATTGCCGAACGGTTTGAAAAACGGATTTGACTGGTCGATAAAGCCGGCCCTGGTGTAGGTGGCTGCGACGCCGCTGTCGTTATTGCTCATTAATAGAACCGGCGGTGGACTCGGGTGAACCTCCACTGCGGTTGTTATGGGTGCTTCACCTGCCCCTCCGCCGCATGCCGAGAGAGTGAGGGTAAACGATAGAACGGCGAACGCGCGCCACGAATTCCTGGTCCTCGCCATCGGTCAATGCCCGCCCGCGCCTGGAAACACAACGCAGTTCACCCTGCCAAGATGATTGCGGACGCAAAAGCGTTGCCGGTCGTCGGCGGTTCTCGCTTCATTTATATTTTGTTGACTGCGGGTCGTTTTTTTGACACTCGTATCGAGCGATGCGCGACCTCCCACCTGAGCGCTGGATGCACTGCTGCGGACATGAGAGTCCCCATGTGCCAGTGCTGTGCTACTGACGACCGCCAACAACCATATGCATCGATGCATAAGTTTCTCCCTGCCCGCACTTTTTTGTATGTTGCGATTATTGGCTGGAGGGAGAAAAACGTTATTGACGAGAATCAGTTCCGGGAGAAATTTTACACTTAGTAAACGTTGATCCCGTCACATGCGCGGCCTTGCTATGTTACAAGATGGTCCGTAAGCGGAACGAGCAGGCAAAGCGCCGTGCCTGACGCGCCCTGCTCTATATGCAGGTCCGCGCCAATCTTCTTCGCCCGCATTCGCATGTTGCCCAGTCCATGGCCCGTGGATGCTGCCGATTTCCCGCCGGCGGCGAAACCGATGCCGTCGTCCACTATCCTGATCCGGAGCGAGTCAGCGGAAAAACCGAGGTTGACTTCAATCTTGCGCGCCTGCGCATGTTTCAGCACGTTGGTGAGCGCTTCCTGCAGGATGCGCAGTATCTGGAGCGCCGCATGGGGCGTGATTTCAAGCGTGTCCGGCATGTTATGGTTGCGCCAGTTCAGCGACAGGCCCATGCCTTTGAAGCGGGACTCCATGCGGAAGCGGAAATTGCCGAGCACCGACAACAGGTCCGGATCATTCGGCGACAGGCTGTCAATCGCCAGCCGCATGTCATCGATGCATTCCTGCAGCAAGGCCGCCGTATCGTTTTGCGTCAACGCGCCACGTTGCACCATCACCAACGTCGACAGCAATTGCGAGCCGACGCCGTCGTGCATGTCCTGCATGATGCGCTGACGCTCCTCGGTCGCGGCGTGTTCGCGCTCGAGTTTGCGCAACTGCCCGTAGCTTGCGGCGAGCTCATTTTCGCGCGCCGCAACGCGCCACGCGAGTTGCTCCTTGACAGACTCCGCCTGCTTCAATGAATCGATGAAACGGTCGATCAGCACGCAGGCCATCACAAACAGGAATGCCGGAATACCGAGGTGCAGAAGGTAAAACTCCGCCAGGCCGAACATCCCGTGCTGCACCGCATAGTCATGCAATGCCAGTCCAAGCGCGAGGGAAATCGCCACGCTCATCGCCATGCCGGATGGCGTACGCTGGCTTAACGCGAAGAACATTAACCGTATCACCGCGTAGATGGTGAATGGCAGGAAGCCAAGCGTCCACCAGGTGTCCATGTACATGCGTATGGACGGACCGACCAGCAGGAACAGGAATGAGCCCCCGAGCCAGTAGCAGACCAGGAACCGGTTCACCATCGGCTTTCTGTTGCCGGTGAAGTTCAGCAGGAAAATCGTGATGCAGGTGATGAACCCGGAGGTAGTGAGGTAATAGGAGAAGCGCCAGAGCGTCCACCAGTCCATCGGAACCACCGGCATCCGGAAGATCAGCGTCCGCAGGCCCCAGAACAGGACGCAGACGCCGAAAATTCCGTACAGGCCTTCCTGCCTGCGGCGCAGCCAGAAAACCACGATGAACATTCCGGAAACCAGGCAAATGATGCTGGAGATTTCAGTGCTCGTGTTTTCCCAGAACATGCGCTCATCGAAGTCGTCCCGCAACGGGTACTCCGACCCTATCGAAAACTCGCCGAAGCTGGTCAGCGGTTCGCGAATCGCAAAGCGGATGGCAACGTCGTTGTGCCCGTCTCTCAGCACCAGCGGCGGCAGGAAAAACAGATGCGGACGAAACCAGCGAACCTGGTTCAACTCATCGGCCCCGCGTATCTCGCCGACCTGTATATCGTTCACGAAGATTGCGCCGCCGCTACGCAGCTTGGAAAAATACAGCCATAGCGGCTGGCTTGCGTCAGTGGAGGTGAAAGCGGTGCGATACCAGTAGTGCACCAGGTCGCGGTCAGCCGGTTTGGGTATGCGGTGCGGAAGGCCAACCTTCTGCCAGCCGGCCTCGTTGCCGGGTACCGACCTGTTGTCAGAATAGACGAATTCAGCCTGCCTGATGTTGACGACACCGGCATCGGAAGCGGCGGCGGACGGCGATGCAAGGAGCGCCAGCCACCAACAGAGCAGGCACAGCAGGTACATCACCCCGCTTCTATAATTTGATAAGCCCGCGTTTCGTGGCTTCATGGACAGCTTCTCCCCGGGAGTGCACCGTGAGCTTGCGGTAAATGTTTTTGACATGCTGCGCGACGGTATGCGCGGAAATGGACTGCTCGCCGCCGATCTCCTTGTACGTCAGCCCTTTGGCCAGCGCTCGCAAAACGCCGATTTCGCGTTCTGTCAGCGTATCGCTGGATGGCTGCGCCGGCTCTGCAGGAGGTGCGGGAACAGCTTTGACGGCAACAGGCGCAGCGGACGCCGGCGCGGGTTTCTCGACGCGAAATCGTTGCAGGATCCGACGGGCGATGACCGGGCTCATCGGTGAGCCGCCGTCATGCAACATACGGATGCAGTCGGCGATTTCAGGGGCCGGGCTGTCCTTCAGTATGTATCCCGTCGCGCCCGCCTCGATGCTGGCGATCACATGCGCATCATCGCCGAACACGGTAATGACCATGACCGAGCAGGCGGGATGTACTTGTGCTGCGTGCCTGATCAGCTCCATGCCGCTGATGTCGGGAAGACCGAGATCGATGAGATACACATCGGCCGGGCCGCTATTGATCAGGTCCATGCCCTCGGCGCCGGTGGCAGCCGATCCGGCGAATGAGAAGTCGGTGTCGGATTGGATGATTTGCGCAAAACGGCCGAGGAACTCGGGGTTGTCTTCGATGATCGCAACAGTGATTGGCATGGGTGCCTTAAATGATCGCCGGCCGCGTGCGTCCGAACCCGGTCGCCTGCTCGAATGCATGTGCTACCTGCAGCAATTCGAATTCGCCGCGATGGCGCCCGACGATTTGCATGCCGACCGGGAGGCCTTCTTCGGTGAAGCCCGCCGGTACCGAGATCGCCGGATGGGTGGTCGACGTGACCAGGAAACAGGAACGCATCCAGTCGATGTAGCTATCCATTTTTACGCCGTCGATCTCGGTCACGTATTGCTGCTCGACGGGGAACGGCGGCACCTGGTTGACCGGAAACACGATGAAATCGTAGGTTTGCATGAAGCGGTGCATGCGCTCGAACAGCGCGGTGCGCAGCTTCTCGGCGCGCGCAAGTTGCGTACCGGTGAGCTTGCGGCCTGCTTCGATATTCCAGACCACGGCATCCTTGAGCACGCCGGGGTGCTGATCCATCACGGCGCCCAGCTGCAATTCAAAAACATAGGCGCGCAGCGTCATGAAGATCTCTTGCGCGTCGCGCAGATCGGGACACGCATCTTCGACGATGCAGCCCATTTGCTCGAACACCTTACGCTGCGCTTCAATCACGCGCGTGACGCGCTTGTCGACCGGCAGGCCGCCAATGTCGGGGCTCCAGGCGATGCGTACGCCCTTGAAGTCGCGTGCCAGCGGCGCGCGGAAACGGCTGCCGTCTTCGCTGAGCGACATCGGGTCGCGCGGACTCGGTCCGGCCATCACCGACAGGTACAGTGCGACGTCCTCGACGGTGCGCGCCATCGGCCCGCAGACCGACAGGTTGCCCCAGCCGCCGAGTGCGGGGACATCCGGCACGCGCCCGACCGATGGCCGCAGACCGACTATGTTGTTGAAACTGGCCGGGCAACGCAACGAACCGCCCATGTCGGTGCCGTCAGCCAGCGCCACCATGCCGGTGGCTATCGCAACCGCGGAACCGCCGCTGGAGCCGCCGCAGGTTTTGGCCAGGTCGTACGGGTTGCGCGTGGCGCCGAACACCGCATTGAAAGTCTGCGCGCCGGCGCCGTATTCCGGCGTATTGGTTTTGCCGATGCTGATCGCACCGGCCTGCTGCTGTCGCTCGACGATCAATGCGCTTTTGGTTGGAATGTAATTCTCGTGGACTTTGGAACCGAAGGTGGTGCGCATGCCCTTGGTCAGCATCAGGTCCTTGTGTGCGATCGGGAGCCCGTGCAGCGGCCCGAGTGGTTCCCCGCGCGCCTGCCATTCGTCGGCGGCCTTCGCGGCGTCAAGCGCCTGCTCGGCATGCAGCGTGACGATCGCGTTGACATGCGGGTTGACGGTTTCGATGCGGGCCAGGTGCGCTCGCATCACTTCGCGCGCGGACAAGTGGCCGGCGCGGATTTGAGCCGCCATTTCGGTGGCGGTCATATAGCAGATGTCTCGTGTCATTTTTATTTTCTAGTACTTCTCCCCCGCTCCGCGCCCCACGGTTTGCCCCGCAAGCGAGAGAGGGGGTAAATCTCAATACCCCAACGTCCGCGGCAACCACAACGCCAGCGACGGAAACACCGTCACCAGCCCCAGCGCCAGCAGCATCGCACCAACCATCCAGAGCGCCCACCCCACGGTGGACTCCATCGATATACCGGCGATCTTCGTGGTCACCATCAGGTTGACCGCCATCGGCGGCGTGAACTGTCCGATCGCCATGTTCATCGTCATGATGATGCCGAACCAGACCGGATCCCAACCGTACGCCGCGATGATCGGCAGCAGGATCGGCAGGAACACGAGGAAGATCGACACCGCATCGAGCAGCATGCCGGCGATCAGCAGCATGATGGTAATCATCAACAGCATCACACCCTCGTTCGAGGTGAAGCCGAGCAGCAGCTCGGCGAATGCATCGAATGCGCCGAGCGTTGCGCCGGCATGGGCGAAAACGCCAGCCAGCGAAATGATCAGCATCACCACTGCGGAGATTTCAGCGGACTCGACCAGCACATCGTAAATCTTGCGGATGGTCAGGGTACGGTAGACAAACACGCCGACAAACAGGCCGTAGAACGCTGCGACCACTGCCGCTTCGGTCGGGGTAAACATGCCGGTACGCAAGCCGCCGAGGATGATGACCGGCGCCAGCAGCCCCCAGATAGCCTCCTTGAAGCTTTGCCAGAACGGCGGCGTCTTTTCGTCGGAAGCCAGGCCCCAGCCGTTTTTGTAGGCGAAGTACAGCGTCGGCAAAATAAGTGACAGTCCCGCGAGGATGCCGGGAATGACACCGCCGGCGAACAACGCAGGCACTGAGGCAGCGGGCACCAGCACGCTGTAGACGATCAGTGCAATCGACGGCGGAATGAGAATCGCAGTCGATCCCGCCGCTGCGATCAGCGTGGCGGAGAATTCCTTCGGATAGCCCTGCTTGAGCATGCCGGGAATCATGACCATCGCCACCGCTGCCGCATCCGCGGGCCCGGAGCCGGATATCCCGCCCAGGAACATGCACACCAGGATCGCTACGACACCCTGCGCGCCGCGGCGCTGGCCGACAATGGCCGACGCAAAGCGCACAATGCGCACCGCAACGCCGGCGCGTTCAAAGATCATCCCTGCCAGTACGAACACAGGGAGTGCGAGCAGCGGGTATTTGGCGATGCCGTTATAGGCATTGGTCGGCACCGACATGATGCCGAGTCCCTCGATCAGAATCACGGCAGTACCGGCTGCGCCCAATGCGATCGCGAGCGGCGCGCCCAGCGCGAGCAACAGCGCAAAACCCAGGAACAGAATCAGACTTCCTTCAGCGATCATGACTCAGTCCTTCTGGCGAACAAGGCGGATCGTGCGGCCGACGATGCGCAGGAAAATCACCGCCGACAACAAGGGCAGCCAGATCGTGTAAATCCACTGCGGGATGCCGATGCCGGGCGAAGTCGTGTCGTACTGCCAGTCATCCCAGAACAGGAAGAAGCCATACCAGGCCATCACCCCGAACATGATTGCGGAGACCGCCATCACCAGGTACTCGACTTTGCGGGCAACGGCAGGCGGCAAACGGTCGGTGAGGAATGTCATGCGGATGTTGGTGTCACGCGCGAATGCTGCTGACGCGCCGAACAGGGTCAGCACCACCATCAGGAATATCGAGAACTCTTCGGTGAACGCAAACGACAAATCGCTGAAGTAGCGGACCACCACGTTGGCGAAGGTAATGCAGCAGATCAGGGCCATCGCCATCGCGGCGCAGAATTCCTCGATCTTGACCGGCACGCGCGGCGGCTGTTCGCCCCGTGCTTCGGCGTTTTCGGGTAAATCACTCATCTTATTGCTCTTTTGATTCGTAAAAAATGACACTCCCCTCTCCCGCAAGCACGCTTGCGGGAGAGGGGAGTTGCAAGGTAGTCCCGTGCGTTTATTTGCGTGCAGCGATCTCTGCTTCAGCTTTTTTGACCAGGTCGACGCCAACCGTCTTCGACCATTTGTCATAAACGGGCTTGGTCAGTTTCTTGAACTGGTCGACGTCGCCGGCGTTCAGGCGGGTGACTTTAACGCCCTGGCCTTCCACTTCCTTGTACAGGCTGTTATCCGCAGCGGTCAGTCCCTTGCGAGCCAGTGCGATTTCTTCCTTGCCGGCCTGGATCGCAGCGGCGCGCACGGCGTCCTGGTCAGCCTTGTTCCAGCTCTCCCACACCTTCTTGTTGACGACGTAAATCAGCGGGTCGTTCATATAGCCCCACTGCGTCAGGTATTTCTGGCCGACGGTGCTGATCTTTGCGCCGAGGAATACCGAGATCGGGTTTTCCTGGCCATCGACCGCGCCCGAAGCCAGCGCAGGCTGCGCATCGGCCCAGCTCATTTGCGTCGGATTCGCACCCAGCGCGGAGAAGGTATCGTTGAACAGCGGTGAGCCAACCACGCGGAACTTCATGCCCTTCATGTCGGCCGGCGTCTTGATCTCGCGCTTGGAATTGGAGAGTTCACGGAAGCCGTTCTCGCCCCATGCCAGTGGCACCACGCCGTTCTTCTCGATCGCCTTGAAAATCATTTTGCCGGTCTCGCCCTGCATCAATGCATCGGCCGAGCGGTAATCCGGCTGCAGGAACGGCAGCGAGAACAGGTTCAGTTCCTTGACCTGCGGCGACCAGTTGATCGACGAGCCGACCGCGAGGTCAATCACGCCCTGGCGGATCGCCGTGAATTCGCGCGTCTGGTCACCAGCGACCAGCGAAGTCCCCGGATACATCTTGATGTTGATGCGGCCCTGGGTTTTTTCCTTGACCAGTTCAGCCCAGCGCTCGCCGCCTTTGCCCCATGGGAAAGCGGTGCCGAGCACGGTGGACAGGCGGTATTCGGGTTGATATTTCTGCTGTGCGACGGCAGGCAGGGATACAGAAAGCGCTGCGCCGATGGCGAGCGCGAAGAGGGTTTTACGCAAGGGTGTCTCCTAGGTTTAACAGGCAGCATGTTTAATCGGCTGCTCTTTCTTTGCGCCCGGCTTTGTGCCGTCGGCCTGCTGCAGGTTGTGACTGGCTGTTATTCAGGGCGCATGCGACTTTGTACAGGAATCTTTACGGGGAGGCAACAGTGCAAGACACTCGGATTGCGATCAAATGAGCAATATGCCAACGAAACCATACCGGTTATATATCTGTGCAACCGCCACAGCACTCCCTTGTCAAATCATCCACTCGTACCCACGTTTACTATGCGGCGCAAGCCGCGCCCTATTCACTTCACAGGAGCAGCGCATCATGACTCCCCAGGAAAGCCAGGCTTTGCAGAATTTCCTCGGTCAACTCACGCAGGTCCGAGGTGTACAGAAAGATCCCGAGGCCGACGCAACCATCTCGAGGGCCGTAGCGCAACAACCGGATGCACCCTACTTGTTGGTGCAACGCGCGCTGCTGCAGGACCAGGCCCTTCAGAATGCGCAGGCGCAGATCGCGCAGTTGCGCAATGAATTGGAGGCAACCCGCCGCCCGGCTTCCGCTTCCGGCGCAGGCAGCTTTCTTGACGCGGGCAGCGCATGGGGCCGCAGCGCGGTCAGCCCGCCGCATCCCGAAGCGCAGTCACCGGTCATGCAGGCTGCGCCGGGCCGCATGCCGATGCAGGGCGGCTATGGTCAACAGGCTGCGCGTCCCGGATTTTTCGGCGGAGGCGGCGGCAATTTCCTCGGTAGTCTGGCGGCGACTGCGGCAGGTGTCGCCGGAGGTGCGTTCCTGTTCCAGGGCATCCAGAATCTGATGGGCAATGATGCCCACGATTCTTCCGCGAAGGCGGAGCCGGATGCCGCGCCAGCGGAGGCGGCGCCGGCCTCCCTGGCGGATAACTCTGCAATGGATGCCGATTCCGGATCCTTTGACGAGAGCGGGCTCGGGGATATGGACTTTGGCGGCGGCGACGACAGCACCTCAATCTGAGATGACCATCGGGCTACGAGTTATCCACACTTATTGTGGGCAAGCTTGTTGATAAGTGGGCTGGACTCGCGCTATGTGTTTGATCCGATACGCTTTTACTGTTGTGCGCGAAAAAGACCGCCAGGCGGGTTGCGGCCCGCTATTTCCGCGATCGGGGCATAACGTGACGGGAGCGGGTCATGACGCACCCCGCGAGTTATCCACATTATTTGTGGGCAAGCTTGTTGATAAGTGGGCTGGATAAACGCTATGTGCTTGATCCGTTACGCTTTTATTGGTGTGCGCGCAAAAGCAGAGCGACGAGCGCACGAGCCGTCCTACGAAGTTATTCACAGGATGTGTGGGCAAGCTTGTTGATAACTATGCTGGATACTCGCTATGCCTTTGATCCGTTACGCTTTTCCCGTCGCGCCGCAGAAAGCGACATTCAAAAAAGACGCATCACGACCGCGCGCAGGTCTTCGACGGCAACAGGCGCGTCGGCGAACTCTCGTCGCTCGCGCAAGCCGTCGCATACAACATCGATGCCGTAACGATCAAGTCCGGGCACGCGAACGCCGGCCGGTTGCACGCCGGCCAGCTCATCAACCAGTGCCGCTTCATCGGCCAGCGGCAATACAGCGGCGCCGGCCCACTCATTCTCGTCGAGCCATCCCATTTGCCCGAAGCCCGCGACAAAACGCGCACGCCTGGGTACGAAACGAAAAAACGCAAAGTCCCCCAGTGCGAGATATTGCGCGGCCTCGGGCTGATAACGAAGGTAGCGGGCACGAAGTGCAGGTGATGGCTCGACCTGTGCCGCGTCGCCTATGAGCGTCAGCCGCGCATTCGCCAGCACATCGGCCCCCGTCGCAGCTGCCACGAGCAAACTGCAGTGAGGATCCGCGAACAGGTTGCGGGTATGTTCGGCAAGCCTGCTGATCAGAAAGATGGGATGATGTTCCTCGTCGAGTGCGAACGGCAGCGCGGACGCGTAGGGATATCCCGGCATGCGCGCGGATTGGGTTGCAAGCGCGCCCGATGAGGCAGCGTGCAATGCATGACATATGGCATCAAACAACATGGGACTTCCTTGTTAATAGCAGGAACCTCGTGTTTCCGATGCGACCATGCATCGGAGTTTGCTCACGCTCATTACTTCAAATGTAAAGTTCTATATTTTCGTTTATTGGACCGCGCGACGGATTCCTCCTTCTTGCGCGGGACCCGGAGTGAATTATGACCGCGAAAGCCCCTGAAATAGTGAAACCAGCGCGCCTCTTCCTGATTGCATCATGGCTGCTTTTGGTGGCAGGCTGTGCCACCGAGCAAGCCGTCGAGAAAAAAACCGGCCGGGTGACACCGACCATCGCCATGACCGGTGCAAGCGGAGATATGAACAAGTACATTGGCACCTGGACGTCGAATTGCGGCAAGACATACAAGGCAACGTCGTCCGGCGGCACTGCATTGACCAGCGGGATCAATTCATTCAGTTTCACTTCGGTCTCCGGGAGCGCGGTCGAAGGAACGCTCGCGATCGACTCACATGAAACCCCGGACTGCAGCGGGCCGTACAGCCGCACTTCCGCAAAGATTACGATGTCATATGTGGGTAACATCACAGTGCGCAGCTCACTCGGTGAGTCGACCCTGTTCACCGGTACTGCCGACAAGGTGGCCGCCACCGCGGCAAGTGGCGGCGGCAATGCATTCAACATCGGATTCTTTGAGGGCTTTAACAGGTTCCAGCTTGCGCCACTCGATAATTTTTCCACCACCAATCTTGTTTATACGAAGAAGCAATAGTTCCGACGTTTAGTCTGAAGTAACGAAGACGAGGTAACGATGAGCAGAATGTGGATACCTGTATCGGCTGTGCAAGCCAGGGCGCATCCCCTCTACGGCAGGGGCGGCTGGCTGACACTGTTTGTACTTAGTGTATTGATGGGTCTGGTCGTCAGCGGCGCGTTCTGGACTGTCATTTTGACCGTGCGTACCGCCGCCGATTCGGTCATCCGCTTTCTCGGGGTATACAGCGCGGTCTCCGCATTCGCCGGCCTGGTCATGCTAGCGCTCTTTGTCATGAGGAGCCCGAATTTTCGCGTGGTAGCCATCAGCTTGTTGCTCGTGCCATGGCCTATCCTGGCGGCGATTTACTTTGACTCGGTGCCGCATAACCTGATCCTCGGGGGATCCGCAATATGGTTTGTTTCGGTCCTGATATGGGCGAGCTATCTGCAGCGTTCCCGGCGGGTGCGCGTGACGTTCGAGCACTGTGTCGAGGGCGAGGCGCCCGACGCGAATGGAAGGTCCGAGCCGGTGTATGTGCCGCGCGACACAATGGTGGCGGCCGGTGGAAGGGATCCGGCAGCTGTGATGTCGCAAAAGTTCGACGTGATCAATTGCGACGATCCTTCCGCGGATCCCGCTGAAGACTGCTGGGCCCAGGCGTTGGTGGAATATGAAACTGACCGCAAAAAGCCGGGACTGTGGGCGCGTGCGTTTGCTGAAGCGCATGGCAATGAGACGGCCGCCAAAGCGCTGTATCTGAAGCTGCGGGCCACCCAGCTTTTCGATGATTACCAGGAACAGGCGCGCGAAGTGATCAAGCAGCAGCAGGCAGAACAGGAAGCGGTTGCGCTGAACCAGCGATATGAAAATTCACTGACCGAGCATCAGCTAAAAATCAAGCGCGCGATGGAGCTGGCGGAGTATGGCGGCGAAGATGCATTCGCCGCGGCAGTGGACTTGATCAGGCTGCTCGGCGGCACGATTGAACGCAAATCTTCCGTCGTATTTTCTTCATCGGGCTGGAAGGTTGAACTCGCCGGCTATAGCGACCGGTTTGGGGGCGACGAAGAACTCATGCAGTGGGTGCGGGGCGTTGTGCTGCCGAAAGCGCGGCTGCTCCTGCCGGTGCATAAGAGCTATTGATAGAGAATTGCAGGAGACGACGTCCGGCGGGAACCGTGCAGATATAAATTCCTCTATATCGCTTAAGGTTAAATCGCGATCTGATCGCGCTTCGCATCGCAACGAAAGGACATCCCGTGAAAGACAAGCGCCCGATTCTTACCACCCGCCAGGGCCATCCTGTCAGGGACAACCAGGCAATGCGTTCAGTGGGGGAACGCGGTCCGGCAACCCTCGAGAACTACCAGTTCATTGAAAAGATCACGCACTTCGACCGCGAGCGGATTCCGGAACGTGTCGTCCATGCGCGTGGGGCAGGAGCACACGGTTACTTCGAAGCGTACGGAAAGATCGGCAACGAACCGGCGGCTAAGTACACGCGCGCCAAGGTGTTGACCCAGACTGGCATCCGCACGCCGGTGTTCGCACGTTTCTCGACGGTGATCGGCAGCAAGGACTCGCCTGAAACCGCGCGCGACCCGCGCGGTTTCGCTGTGAAGCTCAAGACAGTGGAGGGCAATTGGGACCTGGTCGGCAACAACCTGAAGGTGTTCTTCATCCGCGACGCGATCAAGTTCCCCGACATGATCCATGCGTTCAAGCCGGACCCGGTCAGCAATCGCCAGGAACCATGGCGCTTTTACGATTTCGTGGCGGCCATGCCCGAAACGCTGCATATCGTCACCTGGGTCAAGAGCCCGTGGGGTATCCCGGCCAACTATCGCGAAATGGAAGGCTCAGGCGTCAACACCTATAAACTCATCAATGACGAGGGCGTAGCGCACCTCGTCAAATTCCACTGGGAACCAAAACAGGGCGTGCGCAACCTGACCACCGCTCAGGCCGCGGAGATACAGGCGCAAGATGTCGGCAACGCGACGAAGGACCTGTACGACGCCATCGAGCGAGGTGATTTTCCCGAGTGGGAATTCTGTGTGCAGATCATGTCGGACGACGATCATCCCGAGCTTGACTTCGATCCGCTCGACGACACCAAGCGTTGGCCCGAAGATCAATTCCCGTTGCTTCCGGTTGGACGGATGGTGCTCGACCGCAATCCGGATAATTTTTTCGCTGAGACGGAACAGGCCGCGTTCGGTACCGGCGTCCTCGTCGACGGCGTCGATTTTTCGGACGACAAAATGCTGCAGGGGCGCACGCTGTCATATTCCGACACGCAGCGCTACCGGGTCGGCCCGAACTACCTGCAGTTACCGATCAATGCACCGCAGGACAAGGCGCGCGCCCATACCAACCAGCGCGACGGCCAGATGGCCTTCTACGTCGACATCCACGACGAAAACAAACACATCAACTACGAGCCCAGCCTCATAGGTGGTTTCCGGGAAGCGCCAAAGCCCGCAAATGAATATCACCAATGGGTGGAAGGCCACCTTGGGCGCTACCAGACCTCGCGCACCACCGATGACTACAAACAGGCCGGCGACCGCTATCGCACGTTTGAAGACTGGGAACGCGACGACCTGATCGCCAATATGGCCGGCGACCTGAAACAATGCCCCGAGCCGATCCAGCTGCGGATGGTCTGGCATTGGTGGCACTGTGATGAGGACTATGGCCGCCGCGTTGCCGAGGCGGCAGGTGTCGATCTTGAGAAGGCAAAGGCCTTGCCGCCGCTGCCTGGCAAACCCGCGCCTCATGAGCGGCGCGCTTCGCCTACTTATACTGATGGGCGGCCGGAGGAAGCTGCTCCTTCGATGGAACCTGCGGTGACGAAGTGACGTTACCGACGCCGCTTGAGCGTTCAACGTATCAACCATAAGGAGCAACATGCAAGACCAATCGAACCACGAGCCGCACGCCAAAGACAAAACGCTCGACGAAGAAACAATCGCATTCGCGCAGAAGATATTCCAACTCATCCGAAGCGGTGATGCGCAAACACTCGGGCCATTGCTAAAACAGGGCCTGCCTGCCAATCTTCGCAATCACAAGGGCGACAGTCTGCTGATGCTGGCGAGCTATCACGGCCATTTCGACGCGGCGAAATTGCTGCTGGAGCATGGCGCGGATCCGGAGATCCGCAACGATCACGGACAAACTCCGATCGCAGGCGCGGCCTACAAGGGCGATATCGCGATGGTTCAGCTGCTGCTGGATCATGGCGCCGATGTGGAAGGCACATCCCCCGATGGAAAAACCGCCCTGATGATGGCCGCCATGTTCAACCGAACGGCCATCGTCGATCTGCTGCTCGCGCGTGGTGCGAATCCCGATGCGCGGGCTGCAAATGGGATGACTGCGTTGGATGCGGCGAGGACGATGGGAGCGACCGATACGCCGGCGCAGTTGGAGCGGCCAAATGCGTAGGTTGGGATTGGCGCGCGCGCTAGATTCGGTCGTCAAATTTTGGTAGCCAGTCCGTGGGTGCAGCGACCGAAGCCGGACTGTCTGCTTTTGTTCCTGGGGCGCGAACCCGGGGTTCGGCCATAGTTCAAGCGCAATCCCGGTAAAAGATTGAGAGGCCTGTTCCAGCGCGACTTTTCGCAACCCGAAAGCGGGATCCAGTAACGTGATGCTTCTGTCTCCGACTTTCTTTAAAACGACAAAGTGATTGAAGTTCCAATGCAGGATGCATGGGAGCTTCAGGTGTACCAGATCTTCCACGCAGCAGTCCGCCGACAGCCCCGCTTGTTGCAACGCCAGCCGCGGTCCATTGCCGATCTGGCAATCATCTTCGACGTGCAATATCCGCATATCGGTGCTTCCTATGCGTGAATTCGTCAGGCAGGCCGCATCGGCTCAACTGCACTGCATCCAGATGCCGGTACGAGCGCAGGGCTTCCCGCCGCTGTTCAGGTACACATTGCCCGCAGCGCCGCCAATATACTGATTACCGCCCGCGTCCAGGCACCCACCTGCGCTGCAACTGGTAACAGTGGCAGGCGCCTGCGTCGCGATAGCCGGGGGCTGCGGCTGTGCAGACGGTGTTGGCACTATTGCTGCAGGCGCAGGAATTGAGGGAACTGCGGTGACGCCCAAAGCATCGCTAGCCGTTGCTGCGATCGAAGGCATACTTGCCACTGGCAGGATCAAAGTTGAAGCGATTAAAAACAGTAGTTTGCGTTTCATGACATTCTCCTGGGTCAACGAGACAACCGATACATTAAATTTCCTCTATGTTTGGATGGCACCCGGCGACACATTTCTTCCAGGTGATCGAATCATTAAATGACATTAATGCGTCGCCCCCGTCAGGGCCCGCGCAGGAATGAGTTGTTCATTTTGGCGGTCGTAGCGGGATGCAATGCCAGGGGGCCGCCCCAGTGCGTCCGACATGCCGCAGTGCGAGCACTGCCCGGTCACTCACTTACTAAAGCTCGGTTGATCTGTTTTGCTTCCCCTCCTCCGTCCTCACTTTATCGCGGCAATTCGTCGTCGATGTGTGCCCTGACTATACTGTCGAAATCAGTATCGCCGGCAAGCCCTAGCGAGCGTGCCCGTGTCACATCCCACGCGCCTGGCCAACTGCCGACTATACGTTCCACCACCGGATTGCGTTCCCAGCGTATACGCTTGACTGGCTCCGGCCCCGCCACCCGTCCCAGCGCGGCAACCATGTCCGCAACACTTACGGAAATACCGGGCAGGTTGATCGTGCGGCTATTCCCGAGCGACTCCCGCGATAACTCATGCCCCGCAATCAAAGCTTCAATCGCCTTGTGCGGCGACAGCAGCCACAAGCGCGTCTCGGGCGACACCGGACAAATCGCTTCCTCGCCATTCAACGGCTCGCGAATGATGCCGCTGGCGAATGACGAAGCTGCCTTGTTCGGCTTGCCGGGTCTTACGCTGATGGTCGGCAACCGCAATACGCGGCCGTCGACAAATCCCCTGCGACTGTAGTCATTGAGCAGCAATTCGCCAATCGCCTTTTGCGCGCCATAGGATGATTGCGGATTGAGCGCGGTTGTGTCCTGCACTACCTCGGGCAACTTGCCGCCATAGACCGCGACCGAACTGGTAAATACAACTTTCGGCTTGTGACCGACGGCGCGACACGCCTCCAGCAACTGGCGCGACGCATCAAGATTGATGCGCATGCCGAGATCGAAGTCGGCTTCGGCCTGGCCGCTGACTACGGCTGCAAGATGGAACACCGATCCGGTGTCGGCGTCGATCGCCTCGCGAAACAATGCGGCATCGGTGATATCGCCGGTCACAACGCGCACGCGCGGATCGGTGAACCCCTGCGCGGGAACCATGTCGAGCAGCACGAGCTGATCAATGTTTTGTTCGACGCCGTTCGAATCGGTGAGACGTCCCCGCGCGAGCAGTTGACGCGCAAGACGCGAGCCAAGGAAACCGGCGCCGCCGGTGATGAGGACCTTCATGATGTCTCCCTTATTGATTTAATGTCTTCAGCCATCCGAGGCCGTCTTCAGTACGACCGCGCGGACGATATTCGCAACCCACCCAGCCGTCATAGCCGAGCTCGTCCAGCAAGCGGAACAGATAGCTGTAGTTCACCTCGCCATCATCCGGCTCGTGCCGGCTCGGTACGCCCGCAATCTGGACGTGGCCGACGCCGCCTATGTATTTTTTCAGCATCATCGCCAGGTCGCCCTCGACGATTTGCGCATGGTAAAAATCCATCTGCACCTTCAGGTTCGGCTCACCAACCGCTTCACGAATCGCATGCCCTTCGGCTTGTGTATTCAGGAAGTAGCCGGGGATATCGCGCGTGTTGATCGGTTCGATCAGCACCATGCGGCCATACCTGGCAGCTTCGCGTGCCGCAAAGCGCAGGTTCTCGATATAGACTTCGCGGCAGCGATCGCGGTCGCCGCCAGCGGGCATCAGTCCTGCCATCACATGCAGGCGTTGGGTTCCAAGCGCCTGCGCATAGTCGAGTGCGCGCGCGACGCTGGCGCGAAACTTTACTTCCCTGCCCGGCAATGCTGCCATGCCGCGTTCATTGGCGGCCCAATTTCCGGGCGGCAGATTGAACAACACATTCTCGAGCTTGCTTTCCTTCAGCCACTGCGCGACTTCTGCCGGCGCATGGTCGTACGGGAACAGGAATTCGACCGCTTTGAAACCGGCCTTGGCGGCTGCCGCGAAGCGCTCGGGAAATGG
>JAQGMD010000483.1 GCA_028292565.1 Burkholderia sp.
GAATGAACGACCTGGCAGGCAAGGTGGCCATCGTCACGGGCGCAGCGCAGGGTTTGGGCGCGGAGTATGCGATGCAGCTCGCCCGGCGCGGCGTCAAGGTCATCGCCGTCGACGCCAAGAGTGCCGAGGCGACGGTGGCGGACGTCGTCGCTTCAGGCGGGACGGCGCAGGCTTTCACAGTCGATATCCGTGACGGCGACGCCGTGCGGGCTATGGTGGCGCAAGCCGCGGCGCGGCATGGCGGCATCGACATCCTCGTGAACAACGCCGCCATCGCGGCCGACCTTGACATGAAGCCGTTCCTGCAGATCGAGAAGGCGGACTGGCAGCGCGTGATGGACGTCAATGCCGGCGGCACGTTCGAATGTATCAAGGCCGTCGCGCCCGGGATGATCGAGCGGCGCTCGGGCAAGATCATCAACATCGCGTCGACCACTTACCTCAAGGGCGCGCCGCGCATGATGCACTACGTCGCGTCCAAGGGCGCGGTCATCGGCATCACGCGCGTCGCGGCGCGCGAGCTGGGCGAGTACGGCATCACGGTGAACTGCATTGCGCCGGGCCTGACCATGACGGACCAGATCCGCAGCAAGGGTGACTTCGCCGGCGCGGCATACGACGCCAGCATCGCGAGTCGCGCCATCAAGCGCGAGCAGGTCCCTTCGGACCTTGCCGGCGCAATGCTTTTCCTGGCCTCGTCGCTGAGCGACTTCATCACCGGCCAGACCATCGTCGTCGACGGTGGCGGGGTCATGCTCTAGGACTTCGAATGATTTCACGTGAAGCAGGAGACGACCGACCGCTGATCCTCGGGATCGGCGGGACGACCCGCAACGGCTCGTCATCGGAGAAGGCTCTAGCCGTGGCCATGAATGCCGCCGCCGATGCGGGCGCGCGGGTCCTCACGCTCGCCGGCGCCGCGCTCGAATTTCCGATGTACGCGCCGGAAAGGGGCTGGCGCGCGCCCGAAGCGCAGCGGCTCGTCGATGCGTTCCGCCGCTGCGACGGCCTGATCGTCGCGTCACCGTCCTACCATGGATCGATCTCGGGATTGCTGAAGAACGCGCTGGACTATGCGGAGGACCTGCGTGATGACAGCCGATGCTATCTCGACGAATGCCCGGTTGGCCTGATCGCGTGCGGCGGCGGCTGGCAGGGCGCCTCGCAGGCACTCGCCACGCTTCGCTCGATCGCGCACGCGCTGCGGGCCTGGCCGACGCCAATGGGGGCGGTCCTGAACACGTCGAACCCCGTCTTCGACGCCGAGGGCGCCTGCATCGATGCGGCGGCGCGCAAGCAGCTGGAGACCGTCGGGCGGCAAGTCGTGGAATTCGTGCAGGCGCGACGGGCAAGTTGTTCGCTCGGCAGCGCGTTGGCTGCTTGATCGAAGCGCAGTCGCGCAATCTCCGCCTACGAAGCCGCGAGCGCTTCCATGGCCTCTGTGATCAGTGACGCCAATCCCGCCTGAGCTTCAGGGAGTCGCGATTGTCCATACACCAAGAGCGACAGCTTTCGCGGTTTAAGAAGGCGATCCGACAGGGGCAAATAGATCAATTCGCCGCGTTCGATCTCGCGCTCTACTCCAGCTCTTATCTGGAATGTGGTGCCAAGCCCCTGGACTGCCATCGCCACAAGCTCTTCGATTGAGTTTGATCGAGCTCGAATCTGAAGCTCGAGTTCTTCTTTTGCAGCGAGTTCTTCAACCATTCTGCCGAGAGACAGGGACATATCGGCTAACAGGACGGGCTCGTTGGCAAAGTCGCGTAACTGCGCTGCCCCTCTCCCAGCGAGGCGATGGTTTGGGGTGACCAATGCACCGATGCCAAGTTCAGTGGTCGCCAGGCGGCGGACACCGCGAGGCAGCCGGACATCGAATGCCAAAGCCAAATCGCAAGCGCCGGTCATGAGTGCTTCAACGGCCTCCTCTGACCCGCCCATCTGAACATCCACGGTGACGTTCGAATTCCGCTCCCAGAAACGGCTCACTACCGTCCGGAGCATGCCTCGGGCGATGCTCTCCACCGTCGCGATGCTCACCTTCCCCCGTCGCAAGCCGTGAAGGTCCTGAATATCCGAAAACGCACGGGCAAGATTTCCATTGCTTGCGCGCGCATGGTAGGAGAGAGCCTCACCGGCACTTGTCAGTTTAAGCCGCTGCCCGACGCGCTCGAAGAGTGCTGTTCCTAGTCGTTCCTCCAGCTGCCGTACTGTTCTGCTGATCGCTGAAGGTGCAACGCCCATCACCTCCGCGGCTCGCCTGATGGTCCCGAGCTGGACAACCATCTGGAAGTTGTGCAGCCGCGAAGAGACCAAGCCCAATCGATGCAGGTCGACGATGTCCATGGTGATGAATGTCCGGAAGTTCTCGAAGCGTCGAACAAGGAAAGCTGGACTGCCTTCCTCCTTTTTGATCGACCCCTCCCCACAGGCTACGTACTCGTGGGGACCCGTCCGGAGAGCCTTTCAGATAGGGAGGCATTGTAGTGTCCTCACCAACTTGTTGCCTTAACGTGAACACCCCGATCTAAATTCAACGTCTATCTAGAACACAGAGGCGCTCTTAACATCGCTCAATGATCAGAGAGAACGCCGCAACGCTACGACCGGTGCCCCGCCTTGACACCGCAGGCGGTCAGTTCATCCGTTTCTCTGGTGTCTCGTTGGCTTATCGCCAGGAACTGGCGGCACAGGGACAGTTCGTTATCGAGGGCATCGATCTTGTCGTGCGGCAAGGTGAATTCATTGCCATCGTCGGCCCCTCCGGCTGCGGAAAATCCACATTCATGAAGTTGGCGACCGGACTTGCCCTGCCAAGCCGCGGCAATATCGAGATCAACGGGCAGCCAGTCACCGGCCCGCTCAAGATCTCCGGGATGGCGTTTCAATCTCCCTCGCTACTGCCATGGCGCACAGCGTTGGATAACGTGCTGCTCCCTCTCGAAATCGTTGAACCGCATCGTCGCCAATTCAGGGCAAAGCGAGGAGAGTTCGAGGAAAGAGCCATGAGGCTCTTGCAGAAGGTGGAGCTCGGAGGATATGAGCGCATGTTCCCCTGGCAACTGTCTGGCGGGATGCAACAGCGGGTCAGCATTTGTCGCGCTCTGATTCATGAGCCAAAAATGCTGCTGCTGGACGAGCCGTTTGGGGCACTGGACGCCTTTACCCGGGAAGAGCTGTGGTGCGTCTTGCGCGATCTTTGGACCGAGCAGCGGTTCAACGTTATTTTGGTCACCCACGACTTGAGAGAGTCGGTGTTCCTCGCCGACACGGTGTATGTGATGAGCAAGAACCCAGGACGATTTGTCGCCCGGGAGTCGATCAGGTTGCCGAGGCCGCGGGAAATCGAGGTCACTTATTCGAAGGAATTCACGGAAATCGTTCAAGGTTTGAGAGGGCACATCGGCGCCTTTCGCAAGCAACGCAACGGGGTGGTGCTTTGAACTCGCGGAGGCTCGAAAAGTGGTCCCCTTGGCTCCTGCTTGCCCTGGTGCTTGTGCTTTGGCAGGCAGCCTGCTCGGTGTTTCAGGTTTCTGAATTCATTGCGCCCAGCCCGTTGAGAATTTCAGAAGAACTCATCCGGAATCACGCGATCATCGCGAAGCACGCCTGGAGTACCTTGTGGGTCACCTTGGCTGGGTTCGGCCTGGCTATCGCAGTGGGCGTCATGCTCGGGTTTGTCATTGGCAGTTCCCGGCTCGCATATGCAGCGCTGTATCCGCTAATGACTGCATTCAACGCCCTGCCGAAAGCTGCATTCGTGCCAATCCTGGTTGTGTGG
>JAQGMD010000357.1 GCA_028292565.1 Burkholderia sp.
ATCGCCAGGCTTGGCGAGCAGTTCGATGACTTCCACTTCCTTAAAGTCGCCGATGTCCGGGACTTTGACTTCCACCAAACTCATAGCGTTAGCTCCGACTGATCCCCCTCACCCTCAGGGTGAGGGGACAGGGGGTTTTGTTGGGGTTTCGGACGGCATGCCGTCCGCCACCAAAACGGTACACGCATATTTGCGGGTACGCGCCCTGCAAGCGGGGTGGGTTTCCGTCGTTCTGGAACAACAGCATTCACGCTGCACTCAAGAACGAAAACCTTACCCCGGCCTTTTATCTTCCCCTCATAAACCGAGGGACCTTATTCGTCAATTCATCGAAAGACTATATACGCGGAACGGCCCCGAGGAACTCTTGTCAAACTCCGCCCCGGCTTGCACGCCGATTTCCGCTATTTCCCTTGCGCTCTTCACATGGTCGTAGGCCGCATACATCGCGCCCAACGCAAAATTGCGTCCGCTGCCTATGCCCCAGAACCGATCGAAGCTGAATACTTCCCGATAGGAATACACGCCGAAGATTCCGTTCGGGTTCGCGATCAGGGAGGTGATCTGCGACGATTCATACGGGTCGTCTTCATCTTCCTTCGTATTCAGGAAATACTTCTCCTTCAGTATCTCGTGCACCTTCGAAAAGGTTTCGAACACCTCATCACGCGTTCCCAGCCTGCAGTCCTCACTCATCCCGGCGAGCAGCTTACGCATCACCGGAAAATGGGCTGCGGTACCGGCCAGCGCAACATAGGACTCACCGACCTGGAAGATCTTTTCGTTCGCTTCATACGCATGCGACAGGCGCGTGTCGCCGAATGTCACCAGTGAGTCGGAAGCGATAGCAATTTCTTGATTCTTTTTAACGACGACACAAGTGGTCATTGTTCATCTCCGCGAGTAAAAGTAAGTAAGCGTCAACGATTCGCCCACCGTATAAAAATGAGATGAATTTTCTCATTTTCCGGCGAGCCTGATGACGCTCTTCTTACCCGCTCCTCACGTTATAGCAAGGTCTTGCGCATGTCGCCCAACACTTCAGCGAGATAGCCCGAAAAACGTGCGCCCATCGCGCCGTCGATCACGCGGTGATCATACGATAACGACGTCGGCAGCATCAGGCGCGGCACGAATTGCTTGCCGTCCCATACGGGTTTGATCGCGGACTTCGACAAACCGAGGATCGCGACTTCCGGCGCATTGATGATCGGCGTGAATGCAGTGCCGCCGATGCCGCCCAGGGACGAAATGGTAAAGCTTGCGCCCTGCATGTCGGCCGGTTTGAGCTTGCCGTCACGCGCCTGCGCCGACAGTTCGCCCATCTCCTTGGCGATCTGAGCAATGCCCTTCTTGTCGGCATCCTTGATGACCGGCACGACCAGGCCGTTCGGCGTGTCGGCGGCGAAGCCGATGTGATAGTACTGCTTGAGGATCAGGTTCTCGCCCTTCTCATCGAGCGATGCATTGAACGCCGGGAATTTCTTCAGTGCCGCAACGGCTGCCTTGATCACGAAGGCGAGCATGGTCAGCTTGACGCCGGATTTCGCCATTGCCGCGTTGGACTCCTTGCGGAATTCTTCCAGCTCGGTGACGTCCGCTTCGTCGAACTGCGTCACATGCGGAATCATCACCCAGTTGCGGTGCAG
This sequence comes from Burkholderia sp., assembly GCA_028292565.1. The sequence goes on from JAQGMD010000357.1 coordinate 1,650, forward strand.
GTTAGGGCCGCTGATTTTCTTGATGCGCGACAGCGGCAGCAATTCAGTGGCACCGAATTTGGAGAAATCCAGCGAAGGCCATGGCAGCAGATCCAGTCCTCCTCCGCCACCACCCTTTGCGGACGGCGCCGCGGCGGGCCGGGCAGAACCTGCCACCACGGATTTCACGTAGCTCTGCACATCCTCCTGCGTGATGCGGCCTTTCGGACCGGTGCCTTTTACGCGCACCAGGTCGACACCGAGCTCACGGGAGAATTTGCGGATCGACGGGGACGCATGCGGCTTTGCGCCATTGTTCTCGACCGGCTCCAGCGCCGCGGTGGGTGCCGGCCGGGACTCGACCAGCGTCAGCGACGGGGCCGGCGGTGCGGCGGGGGCGGACGCTGCCGGCGCTGCTGCCGGCGCTGCTGCTGCAGCAGCGGCAGGCGCCGCGGTGGCCGTCGCAGTTTCAGCCGCAGGTGCTCCAGCAGCCTCGAGCTCCAGCAGTACCGAACCTTCGGCTACCTTGTCGCCCACCTTGATTTTCAAACTCTTCACGACGCCCGCATGGGTGGAGGGGATCTCCATGCTGGCCTTGTCGGATTCCACCGTGATCAGCGATTGATCGACCTTGATCGTTTCGCCCGGCTTCACCATCAATTCAATTACTTCAACTTCCTTGAAATCGCCGATATCCGGGTCTTTGACTTCAGTCATGCTCATAGCTTTAGCTCCATTCTCACCCTCTCCCTCAGGGAGAGGGCCGGGGTGGGGGTGGGTTTCGCTCGCATACCAAGCAACCCATTAACTGCCCTACCCGACCCCCCTCTTGAGGAGGGAGTTGTCTTATTTATCGTTGAATTGAATTACAGCGTAACAGGATTCGGCTTGTTCGGATTGAGGCCGTACCTGGCAATCGCCTGCGCAACCACCGAAGCCTCCATCACACCGTCCTCCGCCAGCGCCTTGAGCGCAGCTACAGTGACATAGTAGCGATTAACTTCGAAGAACTCGCGCAGCTTCTGCCGCGTATCGGAACGGCCAAAGCCATCGGTGCCCAGCACTTTGTAAGTGCGTCCCTTCGGCATGAATGCGCGCACCTGCTCGGCAAACGTACGCATGTAATCGCTCGATGCGACGATAGGACCGGAGGTTCCCTGCAGCGATTGCGTAATGTGGGCCAGGCGCGGTTTCTCGGTCGGATGCATCATGTTCCAGCGCTCCACGTCCTGACCGTCGCGTGCCAGCAGTGTGAAGGATGGCGCTGACCAGACATCGGCGCCGACACCCCAGTCGTTCTTCAGCAGGTCGACGGCGGCAATCACTTCACGCAGGATGGTGCCCGAGCCCATCAATTGCACGCGGTGCTTGGTGTTCTTTTCGCCTTCCTGCAGCAGGTACAGGCCTTTGAGGATGTCCTGGTCCGTGCCCGGCTTCAATCCCGGATGGCTGTAATTCTCGTTCATCAGGGTGATGTAAAAGAACACATCTTCCTGCTGCTCGATCATGCGCTTCAGGCCATTGTGCATGATGACCGCGACTTCATGGGCGAAGGTCGGATCGTACGGAATGCAGTTCGGGATGGTCGATGCCAGTACATGGCTATGACCGTCTTCGTGCTGCAAACCTTCGCCGTTCAGGGTGGTACGGCCTGCGGTGCCGCCCAGCAGAAAGCCACGCGCCCGCATGTCGCCGGCAGCCCAGGCCAGGTCGCCGACGCGCTGCAAACCGAACATCGAATAGAAAGTGTAGAACGGAATCATGACGCGGTTATTCGTCGAATACGACGTCGCCGCGGCGATCCAGGAGCTCATCGCGCCCGCTTCGTTAATGCCTTCCTGCAGGATCTGGCCGGCCTTGTCTTCGCGGTAGTACATCACCTGGTCCTTGTCGACCGGCTCGTACAACTGGCCTTGCTGGTTGAAAATGCCGATCTGGCGGAACAGGCCTTCCATACCGAAGGTGCGCGCTTCGTCGACCAGGATGGGTACCACCCGCGGGCCAAGGGTCTGGTCACGCAGCAAGGTGGTCAGGAAGCGAACATAGGCTTGCGTGGTCGAGATCTCGCGGCCTTCGGCCGTCGCGTCGAGCACCGCCTTGAATGTCGCAAGATCCGGCGCCGGCATCGTTTCGTCCGCCTTCACGCGGCGCTGCGGCAGGTAACCGCCCAATGCCTTGCGGCGCTCGTGCAGGTACTTGATCTCGGGCGCGTCCTCGGATGGCATGAAGAACGGGATGTCGGCCAGTTGGTCGTCCGGAATCGGGATGGCGAAGCGGTCGCGCATTTCGCGAACGGCCGTGTCGTCCAGCTTCTTGGTCTGGTGCGCTGTGTTGCGCGCCTCGCCGGATTTGCCCATGCCGAAACCCTTGATGGTTTTCACCAGCAAAACGGTTGGTTGGCCTTTGTGTTCCTGGGCCTGCTTGAATGCCGCATAGATCTTGTGCGGATCGTGGCCGCCGCGATTGAGGCGCCAGATATCGTCATCCGACATCTTGCTGACCATCTCGAGCAGCTTCGGATGCTTGCCGAAGAAGTGCTTGCGCACGTAGGCGCCATCCTTGGCCTTGTAGTTCTGGTACTCGCCATCGACGGTTTCCATCATCACGCGCTGCAGGATGCCTTCCTTGTCGCGCGCCAGCAGCTCATCCAAGTAGCCGCCCCAGATGAACTTGACCACGTTCCAGCCTGCGACGCGGAAATCGGCTTCCAGTTCCTGGATGATCTTGCCATTGCCGCGGACCGGGCCATCGAGGCGCTGCAGGTTGCAGTTCACCACCATTACCAGGTTGTCGAGCCTCTCGCGGCCGGCCATGCCGATCGCGCCCATCGATTCCGGCTCATCCATTTCGCCGTCGCCGCAGAATGCCCATACTTTGCGGTTTGCGGTATCGGCCAGGCTGCGGTTGTGCAGGTACTTCAGGAAACGGGCCTGGTAAATCGCCATCAGCGGTCCGAGTCCCATCGATACCGTCGGGAACTGCCAGAAGTCCGGCATCAGTTTCGGATGCGGATAGGAGGACAGGCCCTTGCCGTCGACTTCACGGCGGAAGTTGAGCAACTGCTCTTCCGTCAGGCGGCCCTCGAGGAATGCGCGCGCATAGATGCCGGGGGAAGAATGACCTTGAATATAGAGCAGGTCGCCGCCGTGGTCTTCAGTAGGCGCATGCCAGAAATGGTTGAAGCCGATGCCCAGCATGTTGGCGAGCGACGCGAAGCTCGAGATATGGCCGCCGAGATCGCCCTCGGCGCGATTGGTCTTGACCACCATCGCCATCGCGTTCCAACGCATCCACGAGCGCAGGCGCTCTTCGTATTCGAGGTTGCCGGGACAGTGTTCGCCCAGGTGCGCAGGGATGGTATTGACGTATGCGGTATTGCTGGAGAACGGAATATGGGCGCCACGACGGCGCGCCAGGTCGACCATGCGTTCCATCAGGTAATGGGCGCGCTCCGGCCCTTCGTTTTCAATTACGGCTTCGAGCGCATCGAGCCAATCCTGGGTTACCATTACATCGGGATCGTTGGCGGCTTGCGCCAGGACTTGGTCGAGCTGGGCTGACATATTCGTCTCCTCTAATTGATGGCACGCGATCTGGTTCGCGGTTTAGACATCTTGGTACGACTTTGGTTGAGCGGGGGCTTATGGTGCAAAGATTTTAACAGTACTTTTTTGCATTTTCAAATCGCGGGATCAGTTTTCATAATGTGGAATGGTTTGGTGCAGTGCAGCGGACATAAGGGACGGCCACGCATGCATAACGTGACGCACCGTCACCCACGAGCCGCGTCTTATAATCTCGTTTTAAACCGTTTTCCTCTCTTCGCAACCATGTCTGCACAACTCATCAACGGCACCCTGCTCTCCCAACAACTGCGTGGCGACGTCGCAAAACGCGCGGCCGCGCTCACCGCCAAAGGCAAGCAACCCGGTCTTGCAGTCATTTTGGTGGGAGACAGTCCCGCATCGCAGGTCTATGTGAGAAACAAGATCAAGGCATGCGAAGACAACGGCATTCATTCGGTGTTCGATAAATACGATGCCGACCTCAGCGAGCAAGCGCTGCTGGCGCGCATTGACGCCCTGAACAAGGACCCGAAAATTAACGGTATCCTCGTGCAACTTCCGTTACCGCCGCATATCAATGCCCATAAGGTGATTGAAGCGATCGCTCCGGAAAAGGATGTGGATGGTTTCCATATTAGCAATGCTGGCCTGCTGATGACCGGCCAGCCGCTGTTTCGTCCCTGCACCCCATATGGTGTGATGAAGATGCTGGAGTCGATCGATTACTCTGTGCGTGGCGCCAATGCGGTGGTCGTCGGCGCATCCAACATCGTTGGCAAGCCGCAAGCGATGATGCTCTTGCAAGCGGGCGCGACCGTCACCATCTGCAACTCGAAGACCCGCGACCTCGGCTACCATACGCGGAATGCGGACATCCTGGTGGTCGCCACCGGCAAACGCAATATCGTCACGGCCGACATGATCAAGCCTGGCGCGGTGGTCATCGATGTCGGCATGAACCGCGACGATGAAGGCAAGTTGTGCGGCGATGTCGATTTCGCCAATGCCAGGGAAGTAGCCGGTTACATTACGCCCGTGCCGGGCGGCGTGGGTCCGATGACGATCACCATGTTATTGGTGAACACGATAGAAGCCGCAGAAAGAACCTGACCCGATGAGTGCCACCATGAACCCTTTACTCGACTTTTCCGACCTTCCCCGCTTCGATGCGGTCAAGCCCGAACACGTATCCCCGGCAATCGCCGTGCTGCTGGATGAAAATCGCGCGGTCGTCGCGCAGCTCGAGCGACCGATGGCGAACGTAAACTGGGAAAACTTCGTGACGCCGCTGGAAGACGCCACGGAAAAGCTGGGACGGGCATGGGGCATCGTCAGCCACCTGAACTCTGTCGCGGACACGCCGGAACTGCGTGCCGCATACAATGAAAACCTGCCGAAGGTGACCGAGTTCTGGACTTCCCTCGGCCAGAACCTGGCGCTGTTTGAAAAATACAAGGCGTTGCGTGATAACGGGGACCACGAGTCGCTGTCACCCGAGCGCAAAAAGATCATAGAGAATGCGCTGCGCGATTTCCGCCTGGGCGGCGCCGAACTGCCGGAGGAAAAGAAGCCGCGCTATGCCGAACTCCAGGAAAAGCTGGCGGCGCTCTCCACCAAATTTTCAGAAAACGTGCTGGACGCGACCAACGACTACTCCCTGTTCATCGACGACGAATCGGAATTGGCCGGACTGCCTGAAGATGCCAAGCAGGCAGCGCGCAGTACCGCCGAAAAAGATGGCAAGACGGGATACAAGTTTACCCTGCACTTCCCTTCGTTTTTCCCTGTGCTTCAATATGCAGACAGCCGGAAACTGCGTGAAACGATTTACCGCGCAAATGTGACCAAGGCATCCGAACTGGGCTCGAAGCCGGAATGGGACAACACGCCGAACATTGCGCACATCCTGAAGCTGCGTGACCAGAAAGCCAAACTGCTAGGCTTCAAAAACTTCGCCGAAGTGTCGCTGGTGCCGAAAATGGCGGAGACAGCGCACCAAGTGATCGGTTTCCTGGAGGACCTTGCGCAACGCGCGCGTCCATTCGCCGAAAAAGACCTGGCCGAACTGCGCACTTTCGCGAAGAAGGAGCTCGGCCTCGATACACTGGAGGCGTGGGACATCGCCTATGCATCGGAAAAACTGCGCGAGCAACGCTATGCGTTTTCCGAGAACGAAGTGAAACAGTACTTCCCCGAACACAAGGTGGTCGAAGGACTGTTCCGCGTGATCCAGACGCTGTTCGCGGTGGAAGTCAAACCGGATACCGCAACTACATGGCACAAGGACGTGAAGTTCTACAGGATTGAACAGAACGGCCGCTTGCTCGGCCAGTTCTATCTCGACCTCTATGCGCGCAATGGAAAACGCGGCGGCGCCTGGATGGATGACGCCCGCGGCCGCCGCTTAAAGCGCGACGAGATCCAGACCCCGGTCGCCTACCTGACCTGCAACTTCTCGGAACCGGTCTCAAGCAACGGCAAAACCAAACCCGCTTTGTTCACTCATGACGAGGTGATCACGCTGTTCCATGAATTCGGACACGGCTTGCATCACATGCTGACGCAAGTCGACGAGCTGGGCGTATCCGGCATCTCCGGCGTGGAATGGGATGCGGTCGAGCTGCCGTCGCAGTTCATGGAAAACTTTTGCTGGGAATGGGAAGTCCTGCAAAACATGACGTCGCATGTCGACACCGGCAAACCGCTGCCGCGCGCGCTCTACGACAAGATGATCGCGGCCAAAAACTTCCAGTCGGGTTTGCAGACCTTGCGCCAGGTGGAATTCGCGTTATTCGACATGCATCTGCATCACAAGCACGACCCCCATGGAGCCAAAGGGGCGCACGACATATTGCATGAGGTGCGTGAACAGGTCGCTGTTTTGCTCCCGCCGCCTTTCAACCGATTCCAGAACTCCTTCAGCCACATCTTTGCCGGAGGGTACGCGGCAGGATACTATAGCTACAAATGGGCCGAGGTTCTGTCCGCCGACGCCTACAGCGCATTCGAAGAAGCCGCGGCAGGCAAGGGAAACCTGACTGCCACGGGGCTGAAATTTCAGCAGGAAATCCTGGCCAGGGGCGGCTCGCGACCGGCTCTCGAATCGTTCAAGGCGTTCCGCGGACGTGAACCGAACATCGATGCGTTGTTGCGTCACAACGGCATGACTTCGTAGTGGATCAAGCAATCACACCTGTAGCGAGGACAAAAAAATGAAACGCACCCTGCCATTGTGGTCAATATTCATGCTGCTTTGCGCGGCCAATGCCAATGCGCAGATGTACAAGTGGGTCGGACCGGATGGCAAGGTGACTTATACCGATACGCCACCGCCATCGGCAAAGAATGTCGAAACCAAATCCATCGCCACGGGTGAGGGCAATACGGCCGGCCTCCCTTACGAATTGTCGGAAGCGGTGAAAAACAATCCGGTCATGCTCTACACGACTAAAAATTGTGCGCCATGTGACGACGCCCGCAAACTGCTGTCAGCGCGCGGCGTGCCGTTCACCGAAAAAACCGTCAACACCAATGCAGACGCGGCAGAGTTCAAGAAAATCAGCAACGACAACCAGCTGCCGGTGCTGGTGGTCGGTCGCAACAAGGAAAAAGGATTTGAAACGTCGGGGTGGAATACCACATTGACGGCCGCCGGCTATCCGGAAACCAGCAAGTTGCCGAAGACGTACCGTGCCCCTCCGGCGGAGGCCGCCGCACCGACACCGACGGCGGTCGCAGCAGTGCCGGGAAACCCGCGAGCCGCGCGCACAGAGAATCCGGCGAACGCGACCGAACTGCCTGCCCCGGTTGGCAATGCCCCGCCCGGATTCCGTTTTTGATTGCACCATACTATGAGTAAGCCGCTCACCGCGGTCGCTGACCACCTGCCATGACCCGTATCGATTTTCACAGTGACGTCCCGGACAAAATCAGCTACACCTGTCGGCTCGTGCGCAAGGCGCGCGCGGCGAATTGCCGGCTCGTGCTGCTGACCCGGGACAACGCCGACCTTGCTGCGCTGGACCAGGCGCTATGGACATTTTCCGAACTGGATTTCCTCCCGCATGCAACCGTCGACGATGAACTCGCGCCGGGCACGCCGGTCGTGCTGACGGACAGCGACACAGCCGATGTGCCGCATCACGAGATCCTGGTCAATTTATCGGGCAACACACCCGCGCATTTCGCCCGCTTCGAACGCATGATTGAAATTGTCTCGGCGGAGGAGGCGGACAAAACGGCCGGCCGCGAGCGCTATCGTTTTTATCAGCAACGGGGTTATCAACTGAAACATTTTGTCGCAGAAAAAGCATGAACAACCCCAACCTTGATTCCGGCATTCCGGTTCTGACAGAGGTCATTCCGGTTCTGACGGAAGAAATCCCCGAGCAGCGAGAGGCAAGCGCACCGCTGCCGGAACCAGAGGTAGTAGCAGCAACGCCGTACCCCGCCATCACCGAGCACCAGCCCACGCTGCTGGAACAGGCGGTGCGCGAGTGGAACGAAGAGACATGGGACCTGCTGGAGCGCGAGATCCGTGAACGCGTTCTCTACCAGGTGATGGAACATATCGAGGAAGCACTCGAACAGCGTGTGCGGGACAGCCTGGCGGATGTGCTGCAGACCGCAGTCGACGGGCTGGCTTCCGACCTCAAAGGCGGCTTGCAGAACACCGTCAAGGACGTGGTCACGCGCGCCGTAGCGCAGCAAATCTCGAATTTACAGACCGCAAAAAAATAAACTTGCGCGCAGCTTTCGCTTTTTAAAAATGTTGAGCGCCGGTCTGACCACCTGAACCAACCCTAACTTCTTACAATTCCGTTATCGCATAACGGAGCTCCCCATGAAAGTCATCGTCTTAGGCTCGGGCATCATAGGTACCGCATCCGCCTGGTTCCTGAATAAAGCGGGACACGAAGTCACCGTGCTCGATCGCCAGCCAGGTGTTGCACAGGAAACCAGCTTCGCCAACGGCTGCCAGATTTCGGTATCGCATGCGGAGCCATGGGCCAATCCAGCCGCGCCTGTGAAGATCCTGAAGTGGATGGGCAAGGAAGATGCGCCTTTGCTGTTTCGCCTCCGTCCCGAATGGCTGCAATGGAAATGGGGCTTGCACTTCCTGCGTGAATGCACGGCCGCGCGCACCGCCGAAAACATGCGCCAGATCGTTTCCATCTGCGAATTCAGCCGCCAGACCCTGCAATCGGTACGGACCGAAACCGGCATCGCCTACGATCAACTGACGCGCGGTATCCTGCACTTTTACACCGATGCGTTCGAGTTCGAGCATTCTCTGGCCGCCGCCAAACTCATGCGCGACTTCGGCTGCCCCCGACAGTCGATCGGTCCCGATGAAGTCGTCAAGATCGAACCCGCGCTCGCAAGAATGCGCGACAAAATCGTCGGCGGCGATTTCACTGCTACCGATGAATCCGGCGACGTGTACAAATTCACGACCGGGCTGGCTGCGAAGGCGCTCGAAACCGGCGTCGACTTCCGTTTCGACACGACAATTACTCGCCTGCTGACCGAGGGCACCGGCGCCGCGGCGAGGATCACCGGCGTCGAAGTCATTGATTCCCACGGCCGTCACCAGGTGCTGCGCGCGGACGCGTTCGTGGTGGCCATGGGCAGCTTCTCCGTGCAGTTGCTCAAGCCGTTAGGCATCGACCTGATGATTTATCCGGGCAAGGGCTACTCCGCCACCTACCAGATCACCAATCCGGAAGCGGCGCCGACCGTGTCGCTGACCGATGACGGACACAAGCTGGTAGTGTCCCGTCTGGGGGACCGCCTGCGCGTTGCCGGGACCTGCGAACTGAATGGCTACACCCGGGAACTGAACACCACGCGCTGCGAAGCAATCACACACCGCACCCGCTACCTGTTCCCCGATGCCTGCGATTACGACAATCCCGCATACTGGACCGGGCTGCGTCCGCTTACCCCGTCCAACGTACCGTACATAGGCAAGACCAGGTTCAGCAACCTGTTCCTGAACACCGGGCACGGCACCCTTGGTTGGACCATGGGGTGCGGGTCGGGACGCGCAATTGCCGACATCGTTTCGGGCCGCCGCCCGGATGTCGACTTCGCATTCACCGGCATGCCGCATCGTTCACCAAAGCAAGCGGCGCTCTCGCGGCCGCAAGAAGCATAAGCGCAAAAAACTTCCACGGAAGCAAATAACGGAGGCTGCTGCCCGGCAGCCTCCTCATCCCTTCCCCGGATCAGCCGATCCCGCACGAATCTACTTGAAATCCGCGCGTTTTTTTGTCATCTTCTTGACGACTGATGCGTTAAATAACAACCAAAAGTCACTTTGCAGCGTACTCATACTTCGACAAGCTATTTCAGCGTACCCAATGCGGGTCGAATAGTTGCGCGCTTAATCGAATAGCGCGATTGCTCATATGCAGCTTCAATAGCATCAAAAATCGAGGATATAAAAAACCGGAGAACGCATTTTCAACCCTTTTTGGTGTTGTACCGTCCGCATGTCCAGACCAAATCCGGACAGGCGAGTGTTTGCAGCAACCCTGTTTTTTCAATCCTTAGGAGGACATTTTATTATGCAGTCCATGACAAGAATGATTCCCCTCGCGGCAGCAATTGCATTTGCCTTTGCAGGTGCAGCTCACGCGCAGGAAGAAGTCGTCAAGATCGGGCATGTCGGCCCGATAACCGGCGCGATCGCCCACCTCGGAAAGGATAACGAAAACGGCGCCCGCATGGCGATCGAGGAATTGAACGCCAAAGGCTTCACCATCGACGGCAAGAAGGTCACGC
>JAQGMD010000016.1 GCA_028292565.1 Burkholderia sp.
CAAACTGAGTACGGGTCCGAAGAGGATCAGGGTGCCACCGAAACGCCGGAGGAAGACAATGCGTGAGTTCGCCGGTTTGTATGTGGCGCTGGACAACACCACGGCGACCAATCGCAAGCTGGACGCATTGAAAAATTACTTCCATAACGCACGGCCGGAAAACGCCGCATGGGCGGTTTATTTTCTCGCCGGAGGCAAGCCGCGACAGGCGGTTCCCACCAAATTGCTGCGGCAGTACGCCATCGAATATGCCGGCATAGACGACTGGCTGTTCGACGAAAGCTATCACGCCGTCGGTGATTTCGCCGAGACGATTGCGCACCTGCTGCCACCCCCGCAGCATTCATCGGATGTAGGCCTGGCGACATGGATGCAGGAACGTATCGCGCCTTTGCGCGGCGCGTCGCCGGAGGCGGTACGCGAGGCGATGTTTGCATACTGGAATCAGCTCGAGTGGCAACAGCGTTTTCTGCTGCTCAAGCTGATCGGCGGCGGCTTTCGCGTGGGTGTCTCGCGGTTGCTGGTCACTCGCGCACTCAGCGAGGTCGCTGGCGTCGACAGCAAACTCATTGCACAGCGGCTGATGGGATGGACCGACGGCCGGGTCCAGCCGGGTCCGGAGCAGTACCAACGTTTGATTGCGCCGCAGTCCGACAGCGAGCACGAGATGCGCGGCGGCCAGCCCTATCCGTTCTTTCTTGCGCATCCTTTACAAGCAGACCCGCAGTCGCTTGGCCCCATCACGCAATGGCACGCTGAATGGAAATACGACGGCATTCGTGCGCAGTTGGTACGGCGCGCACGCGAGACCTGGTTGTGGTCGCGGGGCGAAGACCTCATCAGCGAACGCTTCCCGGAGATCAACGCGATTCCACTGCCCGATGGCACGGTAGTTGATGGCGAAATCCTGATCTGGAAGGAGGATGCGCCGGCGCCGTTCGCATCCCTGCAGCAGCGTATCGGGCGCAAGACCGTCTCCGCGAAAATGCGCGCAGACTTGCCGGCCGTGCTGGTCGCCTACGATGTGCTCGAAGCGGATGGCGCCGACGTGCGAGGCGCACCGCAAGCCGAACGACGTCGCATGCTGGAGCGGATAGTCGCCGAGGTCGACGTGCCTGCGCTGAAGTTGTCGCCACTGGTCGTCGCCGAAAGCTGGGAAGCGCTGGCGGAGATGCGCGATACTGCGCGCACTCGTGCGGTCGAGGGCCTGATGCTGAAGGGTGTCGACGCGCGTTATGGGGTAGGGCGTACCAAGGACGCCGGCACATGGTGGAAGTGGAAGGTCGACCCGTACTCGGTGGACGCGGTACTGGTCTATGCACAGTTCGGCAACGGACGACGCGCGTCGCTCTATACCGATTACACCTTTGCCGTATGGGACCACGACGAGGAGGGCGTACGCAGGCTGGTGCCGTTTGCCAAGGCCTACTCAGGCCTGACCGATGCCGAAATCCGCATCGTCGACGCCGCAATCCGCCGCACCACCATCGAAAAATTCGGTCCGGTGCGCAGTGTGTTGCCGACCATGGTGTTCGAGATCGGTTTCGAAGGGATCGCGCGCTCACCGCGTCACAAGTCAGGCATCGCCGTCCGCTTTCCGCGCATCCTGCGGATACGCGACGACAAACCGGTTGAAGAAGCGGATACACTGGCGAGCCTGAGGGGCATGCTTGCCTGATTTCGATGCTGAATTGATAACGATTGCGACCCGGTGTAAGAAAACTCCTAACCGCATCAGCATTTGCTGCAAGTCAAAGCTTTATTTCCGCAGCGACTTAAACTGGTTTCTGTTCTCTTCCATCAATCGAAACAACTGGACATGCATATGACGACGACACGACCGGAAACGCCCTACGAGGCAGCTAGTTACGACTTGAATCAGTTCAGGGAGCGGCGTATGAATGAACGTCGTGCCACCCCAAGGGGAACGGCAGACCGGCGGGGGACCAGGCGTGAAAACGATGCGATGCAGCCACCGGCCGGCCAGGCTGACAATGCACAAAACGACTTGCATTGATCGCTTGTCTTTCTGATATTGGCTGACGTTTTTTGCAGGCCGGCGGCGCCCGTCGTCGCGGCCTGTCTGTACATCGGGCGTTTGCGCCCGTCACCTCATCAGGCCGCTTTTGCCGGCCCTTCGTCCGTCTTCATGACCGGGAATTAACGCTCGTTTTCCTTCTGCGCACAGATCGTTAATCAAAGAACAAAACCGTTCCCGAGTTGAGCAATTTTGACTAAGCGCTTGCCGCGTGTGTGCGATAGTAAGACGCGAGCCACTCCGCCAGTGCGCTGGAGACGATGCGCGTGACGGAAACCAAAAATGGGAAGTGTTGCGGCAGCATGCGCACTTATTATCGTCGCCCCGGCAGGGAAACTCACGACCGATAACGAGACAAAAATGGCCAACGACCAGACTAGCGGCACGCTGAAAAGCAAGATCCTGATCATAGACGATACGCCAGGCAACCTGCGCCTGCTGCGGAAGATGCTGAGCGATCGCGGACATCAGGTTCATCCCGCGGCGAGCGGCCCCGCGGCGCTGCACTTTCTCAAGTCCGCCATTCCCGATTTGATTTTGCTCGACATCGTCATGCCGCAGATGAATGGGTATGAGGTGTGCAAGCAGATCAAGGCCGACGAGCGCACACGCGACGTGCCGGTGATCTTCATCAGCACGATGGAAGACGTGCTCGACAAGGTGAAGGCGTTTACCGCGGGAGGCGTCGATTACATCGTCAAGCCGTTCCATCAGGAAGAAGTCATCGTGCGCATCGAAACGCATTTGTTGCTGCGTGACCTGCAGAAGAGCCTGACACAAAGGGTGGAACAGCGGACGGCGGAACTTGCCGCGGCCAATGAGCGGTTGCGCGCCGAAATGGCGGAGCGCGAAAGTGCGCAGGCGGCGCTGCGTTTGAGCGAAGAGCGCTTTCGCGCGCTCTATCACGACACGCCGTCGATGTACCTGATGATCAATCCCGATGGGATCATCCGCCTGATCAACCGCTTCGGCCTGACGCAGCTCGGCTATTCCGCCGAGGAACTCGTGGGCCAGTCGGTGCTCAACCTGTTTCATGCAGGCGACCAACCGGTGGCTGCGGCGCACATGAAGCAGTGCGCCGCCAATCCGGAACAGGTGTTTCACTGGGAGCTGCGCAAGATTCGCAAAGGGGGGCACGCGATCTGGGTCAAGGAAACCGCGCGCGCCGTGTATGAGCCCGACGGCTCGATGGTTTTGCTGA
>JAQGMD010000123.1 GCA_028292565.1 Burkholderia sp.
TTGGTAACAAGCTCACGATTTATCGCAACGCAGAGGATGACAAGCACATTGCACTACGCTGGAAAAAGCGACTGCTGCGCCTGACCCGGGTGTCGACCACGACTGGCGCGAACCGATTCGAGAACGGCAGAAACGGCTGGGTATGGATCGACATCCCGACCAAGGGCATGTTGCTCGATTCGAAAAAAGGCCAGCAGCTGGCCAACGAATGCAAGAGCGCCGAGCAGGTAAAGAGCTAAGGTTTAAGAATCAAAAAAGCAACCAAGAAGAAACCATGTTTGACCGGCGCCCGAAAGCGTTCTGCGCAACCGGCTCAAGTCATTTTTATTATTAGTGATTAGTACCTAAGGAGAGGCCATGTCCCGCAACACTCTGAACACGCTGAAGGAATTCAAGATTTCGGATTCCAAAAAAGGCAAGTTCTACTCGCTCCCCGCGCTCGAGAAAAAACTCGGCGTGAACATCTCGCGTTTGCCGGTTTCGATCCGCATCGTTCTTGAATCCGTGCTGCGCAACTGCGACGGCAAAAAGGTGACTGAAGAGCACGTCCGCGAGCTGGCCAACTGGCAGCCGAATGCTCCCCGCACCGAAGAGATCCCATTCGTGGTCGCGCGAGTCGTGTTGCAGGACTTTACCGGCGTGCCCCTGCTGGCCGACCTCGCAGCAATGCGCGGCGTAGCCAACAAAATGGGCATAAAGCCGAAGAACATCGAACCACTGGTGCCGGTTGACCTGGTGGTCGACCACTCGGTGCAGGTGGACCACTACCGCGACACCAAGGCGCTCGACCTCAACATGAAACTGGAATTCCAGCGCAACAACGAGCGCTACCAGTTCATGAAATGGGGCATGCAGGCATTCGACACATTCGGCGTCGTGCCTCCGGGCTTCGGTATCGTGCACCAGGTGAACCTCGAGTACCTGTCGCGCGGCGTGCACAAAAAGGATGACGTGTATTACGCGGACACCCTGGTCGGCACCGACTCCCACACCACCATGATCAACGGTATCGGCGTGGTTGGCTGGGGCGTGGGCGGCATCGAAGCAGAAGCCGGCATGCTGGGCCAGCCGGTGTACTTCCTGACGCCGGACGTAGTCGGCGTCAACCTGACCGGCCAGTTGCGCGAAGGCGTGACAGCAACCGATCTGGTGCTGACCATCACCGAATTGCTGCGCAAGGAAAAAGTGGTCGGCAAGTTCGTCGAATTCTTCGGCGAAGGCACCGCGTCGCTGTCCACTACCGACCGTGCAACCATCGCCAACATGGCGCCGGAATATGGCGCGACCCTGGGCTTCTTCCCGGTCGACGAAGCGACTATCGACTACTTCCGCGGCACCGGCCGCAGCAAAGCTGAAATCGACGCTTTCGAAGGCTACTTCAGGGCGCAAAACCTGTTCGGCATTCCGAAGTCCGGTGAGATCGACTACACCAACGTGGTTGCGCTCGACCTCGGCTCCGTCGCACCGTCGCTGGCTGGCCCGAAGCGTCCTCAGGACCGTATCGAAATCGGCCAAGTCAGGTCGACTTTCGCCGACCTGTTCAGCAAACCGACTTCCGAGAACGGTTTCAACAAGAAGGCGGAAGACCTCGACGCAACCTACCAGACTTCGGACGGCATCAATGTCCGTAACGGCGACGTGCTGATTGCTGCCATCACTTCCTGCACCAACACCTCCAACCCGAGCGTGATGATTGCTGCCGGCCTGTTGGCGAAGAAAGCGGTTGAAGCCGGCCTGACCGTTGCACCGCATATCAAGACTTCGCTGGCTCCCGGATCGCGCGTGGTCACCAAGTACCTGGAAGCGGCAGGCCTGCTGCCGTACATGGAGAAGCTCGGCTTTGGCGTCACCGCATACGGTTGCACCACCTGTATCGGCAACGCCGGTGACTTGACCGCGCCGATGAACGAAGCCATCGTGCAAAATGACATGGTGGCCGCAGCGGTGCTGTCCGGCAACCGTAACTTTGAAGCACGTATCCACCCGAACCTGCGCGCCAACTTCCTGGCCTCCCCTCCACTGGTCGTGGCCTATGCGATCGCCGGCAACATGACCACGGACCTGATGACCGAACCGGTCGGCAAAGGCAAAGGCGGCAAGGATATCTACCTCGGCGACATCTGGCCGACTTCGACCGAAGTCAACAGCCTGATGAAGCACGCGATGAACGCCAAGGTGTTCAAGGAGAACTACGCCGACGTACAAGGCGCTCCGGGCAAGCTGTGGGAGCAGATCTCAGGCGTCGCCATGGGCGAAGTGTACAACTGGCCGAAATCGACCTACATCGCCGAGCCGCCGTTTTTCGACGACTTCACGATGGAACCGAAGCCAGCTGCAACCGGCATCCAGGGTGCTCGCGCCCTGGGCGTGTTCGGCGACTCGATCACAACCGACCACATCTCCCCGGCCGGCTCGATCAAAGAGTCCAGCCCGGCAGGCCAATGGCTGCTGGCAAACGGCGTGATGAAAGCCGACTTCAACTCCTATGGTTCGCGCCGTGGCAATCATGAAGTGATGATGCGCGGCACGTTCGCCAACGTGCGTATCAAGAACCTGATGATCCCGGCGAAGCCGGACGGCTCGCGCATCGAAGGCGGCCTGACGGTGTTCCAGCCGAATGGCGAACAAATGTCGATCTATGACGCTGCGATGAAGTACATCGACGAAGGCACACCGACCATGGTGTTCGCCGGCGAAGAGTACGGCACCGGTTCGTCCCGCGACTGGGCAGCAAAAGGTACGCAGTTGCTGGGCGTGAAGGCAGTGATCGCACGTTCGTTCGAGCGCATCCACCGTTCCAACCTGGTTGGCATGGGCGTGTTGCCGTTGCAGTTCCTGAACGAGCAAAGCATCCAGTCGCTCGGCATCACGGGCGAAGAAACATACGACCTGAAGGGCCTGGAAGGCGAGATCAAGCCGCAGCAGGTAGTCACGCTGGTGATCCACCGTACCGATGGCACTTCGCACGAAGAGCAAGTGCTGCTGCGTATCGATACACCGATCGAAGTCGACTACTACAAGCACGGCGGTATCCTGCCGTTCGTTCTGCGTCAGTTGCTGGCAGCGTAAGTCTGTAACTCCTTCCCCTTCAAGGGGAAGGCCGGGATTGGGGCGCCCGGCTGAGGGATGGGTTTCTCTTGCACGCCACTGAAACCCATCCCCACCCTAACCCTCCCCCTTGAAGAGGATGGAAAGTCGAGGAGTGCAAGCAAGCCGTAAGGATGCTCAAGTACTGTTGAGTTTGAGAGGAGCGCCTCCGGGCGTTTTATTAACAAAACTCAACTCTGGAGACGCATCATGTGGAAAATTTTTGTGGGGTTTGTCGTATTTGCAGCACTCGCCTTGTTTGTCATCATGAAAGGCGGCGACAAGGTCGATATGCAAGGTGAAGCCGGCGGCCATGCACCTGCCACTTCGGAGCCTGCCTCCCCGGCTCCCGCATCAAAGTAATCCAGGCATCAACAATAGCCGCACGGTCATGCCATGCGGCTTTTTTGTTTTCCGGTTTGCATATCAGGCAGCCGCTCATCACGCGGGCCCGAATAAGTCTCCGCGAAGCGTAAAATATCCGATAACGGCATGGTAAAGCGGTACTCCTGGACACATTCCGATATTCAAACCGCGAATCCACTACAATACGATTCCCTTGCAACATACTTATCTTCTCTATGCGCCGTCCCTCCAAAAGCCACTCCAGAAAACTCTCCAGCGACAGCCAACGGCTGACATCGCTGGCTCAAGGACTGGTGCAGTCCTCGAGCCGAGTGGAAGAGCGCGCGTGGGAGCATAATCTCGACACGCTGCTGCACAAGCTGCTGAAGACAAATCACCAGGACACGCTCGACGCCGCACTCGACCATCTCTTCAAGTCGGACCTGATCGCCTACGATGCATTGATGGAAGCAGTCGAAGCATGCAGTGAGTCAGGCGCGCTTGAACACGAAGGCGTTGCGTACCAGGCTTTGCTGATCGCAATTCCGATTCTTGCATGGACGCGCTTCTCGATCGCCTCCGGCTCCGTGCCAGCCGATGCGGTGACGACGCTTAGCGCGCACCTGCATGCACATGTGCTGGCCCCCGATACCCGCGTGGCCATGGCGCCTACCCTGTTTGCGATCGACCAGCTTCCGCGCAGCCATGCCGAAACATTTGCTGTCACCCAGCGCATGACGCAGGCGGCGCTGTCCAATGGCCCGCTCAAGCCGCTCGCCAACCCGCCCGAGACTGCACCGTTTCTGGCTGACACGCGATATTTGCTGGCAACGGTAGTCGCCCGTGCCGGCGAGCCGCTCTTTCAATGGCAATCGACGATGAATCCAGCCGACCGCTTAACCGCGTTGGCCGCATGGAGCGAACAGGCAACGCCGAACATCGTGCGACTGCTGCCGGGCTGCAGCGTTGAGCTATTGCTGCCCGAGGCCTACTACGTCGCCTGCCGCGAAGCCGACAAATATATCCGCCCCGCATCGATTCGCGCCGCTGTGCATTTCCTCACCCACACGCTGGGCCTGGAGTCGAACGGCCTGCGCGCAGTCATCGGCAGCTTCAGCGAAGATCCCCTGAGCGGCCGTGTCGATGAATACCGCATCGGCTTCACAGTGCGGCAAAGTCCCGACGTCGTGTACGGCCTGGTATGGCCGCTCTATGGACAGGAAGACGAGGAAGAAGCCAACGAAGCGTCGCTCGAAGTGCTGCTCACTCCGGAAGAATCCGCCGCGGGCGGACAACAGACGCCGATCGAGGAGATCCTCACTCTATTGCGCGAATGCGGCATCATTCACATCAAGCGTCATACCGAGCGCTTCCCCCTGGAGTTCTGTGAAGACTGCGGCGCTCCGCTTTATCCTGATCCGGATGCGGAATTGGTTCATGCGGAGATGCCGGAAGATGCGCCTGCGGGGACGGGGCATTTTCACTAGCGTTCTGTCAGGCTTAAATTTTCGGGTTTCGGTTGATCGCGGGTGACTCCCCTTTCCCACGCAAGCGGGAGAGGGGAGTTATCCACCTCCGTAGGGTGTGGCCCGTTGGTGCGCCCCGCGCACCATCCCACGCGCGGAACCCGTTACCACCAACTACTAAACGGCCGCTTCAACAAATTCGCATTGAAATACCGCGCATCGTGCGTCACTTCTTCGCCGACCCACTGCGGCTTCTCAAACGCCTGATCTTCCGCCTCCAATTCAATCTCCGCAACCACGAGCCCGGCGTTATCACCAAGAAACTCATCAACCTCCCAAATCATCCCCTCATGCCGGATGCGATAACGATACTTTTCAATAATCGGCTTTTCGCACAACTCGTTCAAAAACGAATTCGCATCCTCAACCGGAATCGGATATTCCCACTCCCCCCGCGTCGCGCCCACCGTACGCCCCTTGATCGTCAACATCGCCGACTCACCCTCAATGCGCACCCTGACAATGCGATCCGGCTGCGAGGACAAATAACCCTGCCGTAGCAACGCGCCCTGCCCCAGCGACTTCCAGTGTTGATCGCGGACGAGAAATTTGCGTTCGATTTCGAGGCTCACGGATTTCCTTGCGCAACGGCCTGCAGGATAGGTTGCAGAATCGCCGCACCCAGCCGCGCACTGCGAGCACCGTTCCACCCAACTTGCGGGTCCGGCAATTTCGCGTTGTCCTTGAACGGCATCTCCAGCGTGAGCGAAAGACATTTGAATGTATGACCGACATACTTGGAAGCCAGCTTCAACATGTCTTCCCTGTATTTACTTGCGGCATACCCGTATTCCGTCTGGAAGTCCGGGCTGGCCAGCTTGAAATTATCGAGGAACGACTGTTGCGCGGCCAGCTGTTGCTCGGTGAATCCCTCCAGCATCTCGCAACCGGCCACAAATACATACGGCAACGCCTCGTCGCCGTGAATGTCCAGGAACACATCGCAGCCCGACTCATGAATCCTGTTCCTGACAACAAAAACCTCCGGACTGGTTTCCATCGAAGGCGAAACCCACTCACGATTCAGGTTAGCGCCCGCGGCATTGGTGCGTAGATTGCCGTGCACCGAACCATCTGGATTCATATTCGGCACGATATAGAACACGGCCTGCTGCAGCACCTGCCGCGCAACCGGGTTGAACGGATCGATCAGCGCATCAACCATGCCTTCAACAAACCATTCAGCCATCGACTCGCCCGGATGCTGACGCGCAATCACCCAGACTTTTTTTGCGGCCGCCGGGTTTCCGACCAC
>JAQGMD010000147.1 GCA_028292565.1 Burkholderia sp.
TCGCGGGATGCGGTGCAAGGCGTGAGGAGGAGCCATAGCGAGCTATGGCGACGACGAGCAACGCCGCAACGCGCCCGCTACGGCCAGCAAAATTGACCAACTTATTCCTGCGCGGTGCCTTAATATGCAAGCCCGCCCATTGAAGCCAATTCCGGGCGGCACATGCAATGACTCGTGAGACAGCGTGATAGGCGCATTAAAGGTAGTACGTTGACTGAACTAAAGCAGGGTTTTCTTCTGACCCGACACTGGCGCGACACGGCCGCCGGCACGGAAGTCGACTTCTGGCTGGCGACCGATGACGGCCCGCGTCATATTCGCCTGGCGCCTCAGCCATCGGTGGCGTTCATACCGGTCGAGCAACGCGAGCAGGCAGAAGAGGTGTTGCGCGGCGAACGCTCGGTCGAGATGCGTCCCCTCGCACTGAGTGATTTCCTCCGCCGCCCGGTACTGGGATTGTATTGTCGGCAGTATCGCCAGTTGCTAAAGCTTGTGAAACGTTTAAGAGAGAACGGCCTCGACGTCTACGAAGCCGACGTGCGCCCGCCGGAACGTTACCTCATGGAGCGTTTCATCACCGCGCCGGTCTGGTTCGGCGGCCAGCCTGGTCCAGCCGGCGGGCCGCTGCTCGACAGCCAGATCAAGCCTGCGCCTGGGTACCGTCCACACCTGCAATCTGTTTCGCTGGATATCGAAACCAGCGCCTACGGTGATCTGTATTCGATCGCGCTCGAGGGTTGCGGCCAGCGTCAGGTGTACATGCTGGGTCCTCCGAATGGGAGTCACGAATCTCTCGACTTCAACCTTGAGTACTGCGACAGCCGTGCGGAGATGCTGGAGCAATTGAACCGGTGGCTTGAGCGGCACGATCCCGACATGATCATCGGCTGGAACCTCGTGCAGTTCGACCTTCGTGTGCTGCAAAAGCACGCGGATCGCTATGGTGTGCCATTGCGCTTCGGGCGGGACGGCAGCATGATGGAATGGCGCGAACACGGCAGCAGACAGCATTTCTTTGCCGCGGTCGCGGGCCGCCTGATCATAGACGGTATCGAAGCACTCAAATCGGCAACCTGGAATTTTCCGTCATTCAGCCTGGAGCATGTATCGCAAACACTGCTGGGCGAAGGCAAGGCTATCGACAATCCCTACCAGCGTATGGCGGAAATCGACCGCCGCTTCGCGGAGGATAAACCCGCCCTTGCGCGCTACAACCTGAAAGATTGCGAACTGGTGACGCGCATCTTCGTGAAGACCGGGCTGATGAACTTCCTGCTGGAACGCGCGAGCGTCACCGGACTGGCCGTCGACCGAAGCGGCGGCTCGGTGGCGGCTTTCGAGCATCTGTACATGCCGATGATGCACCGCCAGGGTTACGTAGCGCCCAACCTCGGCGACGTAGTCGGAGAGAACAGTCCCGGGGGCTTTGTAATGGAATCCCGGTCCGGCCTGTACGATTCGGTGCTGGTGCTCGATTACAAAAGCCTCTACCCCTCCATTATCCGCACGTTCCTGATTGACCCGGTCGGACTGGTGGAAGGCTCCGGCAACACCGACGAAAACGCGAGCGTGCCGGGTTTTCGTGGCGCGCGGTTTTCGCGTGACAAGCACTGCCTGCCGGCCATCGTCACACAAGTCTGGCAGGGACGCGAGGCGGCCAAACGCGAGGGCAACCAGCCGCTGTCGCAGGCATTGAAAATCATCATGAACGCGTTCTACGGCGTGCTGGGATCAAGCGGCTGCCGCTTCTTCGATCCCCGCCTTGCGTCCTCGATCACGTTGCGCGGTCACGAGATCATGCACCGCACGCGAGAACTGATCGAAGCCCGGGGCTATCAAGTCATCTATGGCGACACGGACTCCACGTTTGTCTGGTTAAAGTACGCGCACACGGAAGAACAGGCGGCCGAGGTCGGACGCGCGCTGGTCGACCACGTCAACGAGTGGTGGAATAGAAATCTACGGATGGAATTTGGCCTCGACTGCGCACTTGAGCTCGAGGTCGACACGCATTACCGGCGTTTCCTCATGCCGACCATACGCGGTTCCGATGAGGGCAGTAAGAAACGCTACGCCGGGTTGATCGTCAAACCCGACGGCAGCGAGGAAATGGTCTACAAGGGCCTGGAATCAGTGCGCACTGACTGGACACCACTGGCCCAGCAATTTCAGCAAGGGCTGTATCAGCGCATATTCAAGGGTGAGGCGCATCGGGAATATGTGCGCGACTATGTCGACCGTACCCTCAGCGGCGAGTTCGATGCGCTGCTGGTGTACCGCAAGCGGCTACGCCGGCCGCTGGACGAATATCAACGCAACGTTCCGCCGCATGTGCGCGCCGCGCGCACCGCTGATGAATACAACCGGGTTCAAGGGCGCCCTCTGCAATATCAGAACGGCGGCTGGATCCGCTATGTGATGACATCGGCTGGTCCGGAACCGTTGGAAACCCAGCGTTCGTCTATCGATTACGAACACTATCTGACACGCCAGTTGCAACCAGTGGCGGACGCCATCCTGCCCTTCCTCGGCGATGATTTTGCAGCGCTGACCAGCCGCCAGCAGATTTTATTTTAATGCGCACCGACGGCGCGAATGAGTGGGAAAGGTGGTCCGGTAGACCGTAGGTTGGGATGCGAATCCCAACACACCGCCGCACGCAAGTGAGCCGGCGGCTGTATCAACGTTCGAACGTTGGGATTGCATCCCAACCTACGTCTTCCGCGCATGCAAATGACACTGGAATATTTAGCGCAATGGCACGACTCAAATATGTCGTTCCACTTGGTGTGCCACCCCGCGCAGGCGGGAACCCAGAGATGCACCACTCGCGCCATTAAAGAGCGGCTCACTAATTGACGTTAGTTGAGGCGGCCTTGGACCACGGACTGAAAAACATCCGGCGGGTAGCGACCAGGTCGCGACTGACCTACGGGGTGCCCCCTTCGACTGCGGTCACCGGGTTAGCCGGCGTGGGTTCGCTGCTGTCATGTTCGTCCTCATAGGATTCCTCAACTTCACTTGCCTGAGTCGTGATCCGCTCCATCTCGTTCAACCGCGTATCCGGTTCAACGTGCGGCGTCGGCGTATGTGACGGTGGCGATTGCCGAGGAGCGGCGCGCGGAGGTTCCGGTTTTTCCTGGTCAAATAACCCGTACACCTTGCCCAGCAGTGACTCGAAGAAGGAGTCCGGCGGCGGGGCAAAACGCGCGCTGGAATCGACGAGCCGGGTATGCGACGTGCGCCGGTAGAAGTCGCCGACGATGGGCAGTGCGGTCCGGGAGCCCTCGCCCCAGTGGCCGTTGCGCATGGTGACGCGCGCATCATTGAAGCCTACCCATGCCCCGGCGACCAGGCGAGGATGCATGAGGATGAACCAGCCATCCGTATTGTCTTGCGTCGTGCCGGTTTTTCCGGCGACGTCTGCACGGACACCGAATTGGGTTCTGATGGCGCGTCCGGTGCCCTGGTCAACCACGCTGCGCATCATGTCTGTCAGGTCATACGCAGTTTTCCCGGATATCGCGCGTTTGCTGTCGCTGCGGAAGGTTTCGAGGACCTTGCCTTCCTTATCCACAATGCGGTTCACCATAACAGGCTTGTGGAATTCACCTCCGCCGGCAATGGTGCTGTATGCCGAAACCATTTCAAGCAGCGTTACCGGGCTCGTTCCGAGTGACAATGCGGGGACCGGGTCAAGCGTGCTTTGATTCACGCCCAGCTTGCGCGCAAAGCTGACGACTTTCCTGGCGCCGACCTCCTGCATCACCTGGGCGGTGATGGTGTTTTTTGAATAGGCGAGCGCTTCGCGCAGCGTCATCTCCCGCCCACTTGGGCCGGAGGCATCGGTGGGACGCCATATGCTGCCGTTATCCATCGTGATTTCCACGGCCGCATCGGTACGGCGGGTCTCCGCAGACATGCCTTCTTCCAGCGCAGCGCCGTACACGAACGGTTTAAATGTAGAGCCCGGCTGGCGTCGGGCTTGCGCAACGTGATCAAACTGGTCGACGGCAAAGTCGCGGCTGCCGACCCATGCCTTCACATGCCCGTTGGTCGGATCGACAGCGACAAATCCGGTTTCCAGCCGAGTCTTGTCTGCAGACAGGCGCGCCATGAACTCGGCGTTTCCCTTGATCTGCTTTAATGCAAGCTCAGGCTCCGTCCCCGCCGCGGCGCGATACGCAGCCGACTCGCGTACAAATGCATCGAGCAGATTGCCGCGTGTTCTCCAGAACGCTCCGACTGGCTGAACCCGCCGCGACGAGCCCGCATATGCAACCCGGCTGACTCCCTTCTCGAAATCAGACGCGGCCTGCTGCGTCTGCATCTGACGGTACACGGCCTGCTCCGCAAACTCCTGCATGCGCGAATCGATAGTCGAGTAGACCACCAGTCCATCGGAATACAGGTTGTAGTCATTCCGGTCGGCCCAATCGATAAGCCATTTGCGCACATGCGCCGCAAAGTGCGGCGCCGAGCCGATCGGCTCCGGCTGGCGCTCAAAGTCGAGTCGCATCGGGCGAGTTTTTAACTTGTCGAATTGGGGCTTGCTCAACACCCCGCGCTTGGCCATTTGCGACAAGACGACATTCCGACGCTTCAGCGCGCGATCTCCGTTGAGTACAGGGTTGTAGTAGCTGGTGCCCTTTAACATGCCGATCAGGGTAGCGCTTTCGAGGACATCGAGCTTCGCCGCCGGCTTGTCAAAGTAGGTGCGCGCGCCCATTTCAATACCGAATGCGTTGTACAGAAAGGGCATCGTGTTCAAATAGGTAAGCAGGATCTCCTGCTTCGAATACGCATACTCGATCTTTAATGCGGTGATCAGTTCTTTCAGTTTGCGGGTAACGGTACGCTTGCGTCCGATCTCTTCCGGGTAGAGATTGCGTGCGAGTTGCTGCGTCAGGGTGGAGCCGCCTTCCGGATCGCCTTGCAGGGTGCGCAGGATACCGGCCGCAGTACGCTTCAGGTCGACGCCGTGGTGTTCGTAAAAGCGGTGGTCTTCCGTGGCGATCAACGCGTTGACCGCATGCGGGGAGATCTCATCCAATTCCACCCATTCGCGGTTCATGCGCTTGAAGAGGGCGAGCTCTTTGCCGTCGCTCGACATCAGGATGCTCGGCGTTTCGGCCTTGGCTTTGCGGATGTCGGCAATACTGGGCGTGAACGGGATCAGGACAATCGCATAGCCGACAAACAAAACGGCACCGATCGCTCCGCTGGCGATCATTGCTTTTATCAACGATTTAACTCTTACGGCCCGCTTTTCTGCGGGGTCGACGGTCGACTTGAAATAGCCTGCAATTCGTCTGTACATCCGCGACA
>JAQGMD010000150.1 GCA_028292565.1 Burkholderia sp.
GTCGAAGCCGTGCTGGGCAAGGACCGGTGCCGTGGACTTGACTATGTCCTTGGTTCTTTGAGTCAGCATGGACTTTCCTTTTACCAATGCAAAACGAGGTCGTTACTCATCATGCAACCCTGGAAAATTTAGACGCTTGCAGCAGGCGCAGGTTCGACTCATCGCCCGCCGCTGTAACAGGAAAATTTTCACACATGGCGATATGCGTGATTCTTTGGCGACTATCGTTTCGGCTGGCAGGATGCGGCGGCGCAAGCTAACCGTCGTTTGGAAGCGCCTACAACAGGTGAGCGGTGAACGTTTGGGGGCAGACTGAGGTGTTCCGGTTTTTGCCGACTTGGAGCACTGGAAGGACGTCTGCTTTTTGCCTCGACTCCGCTAATCCACTGACACCGGGCGCAGGGCAAGACCCGACCCCGAACCGGGGGAACAGCTGACCTAAATGTCGAGCTGTTCCGAAGAAATGCCAAAAGCCTCAGCGATTCGTTCTCGCGTGGCTTTCCGGCTGCTGGGGTTAGCCTCTTGTTGGGAATACGCTGATTGAGAAATACCCAACCGTGCGGCAACTTCTTCCTGTGTGATTCCCAAGTGCTCGCGCCAGGCTCGGATAATAGTCCAGTCGTTATCCACCATGAGAGATACGACCTCATGGGGAATATAAGCGTGGCCCTTCTCCTTTTGCGACTTCACATAGTCCGAATACGGAATGACGACAAAGGCCGGTTTCCCGTCGGGACTCTTCAAAATTTGGATGTTAATAGGTGCGATCATCGCGCTTTCTCACTTCCTCAATGGAAACGATGCGCACAGCACCGTCGAAGTTGAAAAACACCCGATAGTTTCCAATGCGCAGCCGGTATGGATATTCATGATTGACCAACGCCTTAACGTTCCGGGTTTCCGGCATAGTCGCCAGTTCACCCGCTGCGTTTTTGATGGCAATCTGGTCCGGCTTGTTAATCTTCAGCAGTTGCTTGAGTGCCTTGGCGGACCAAGTAATCGAGTTCATATTATAAGTGTATTTATAAGTGTTATCAAGGGGTTCAAGGGGTATTATTAGGGAAGAATGACTTATATTTTTAGCCCATAGGGTATTGGCGACGAAAGGCGATTGCGCGATGCCTCTCCTTTGCTATAAGTTTCAATCTGGAACATTGCGACGGCCTTCGGAGATGCGGGAACAGTTGGGTCATGGCTGCAATGCCGCGATCCTGATATGAGCATCGGCTGCAATCACGCGCAGTTTGACCTTGGTATGTGACATCACGGACAGCCACCAGCTACAAAACCCGTTCATCGTTTTCATTAATTACGATAAAAAAACGCGACAGGTTAAGTTGTTTCCGATGGGCGCGTCATCTCAACAATAGTCAGGGGGCAGACGAGGAATGAACGCTACGCGAAGACATGGTCGTGCGCGAAACTACGCTGGACTGACCGCAGGTGGGATGGATAATTCGTGCAGGAATTTGATGACTGCAAGCGCGTGCTGAGGAAGCGATTGAACGTCGCGCTTGCAGACGCAATGATGGCTGTAGATGGGTTCGGATGACTCCCAATATCACCGGTTCATGATAGTGAACACATTTCCAGGTGGAGCGAGAACCGACGCGACATGACAAGTCACTTGGAGAGAACATGGCTGGTCGTGACCTCAGCGATCAACTTCTCATCTGTACCCAGGACAAGAGTGCGGACCACGCTTACCGTTCTGCCTTTTTTCACAAATGTGGACACCGCCTTAAACGAACCTGAAGTCTGATTCCCTAACAGGTTGGCATTGAGGGAGATTGCCAAAGGAAATCCTTTCATGCCTTCGGTAATGTTTCCCTCCCCCCTGACAAGTACCGTTGCGTTGACATCGGCAAACCATAGGATTGCACCGGCATGCACGGTTCCAAAAGGGTTTTTGATTCCTGCCTCAATTGGCATTTCCGCGACCACCCGGTCGGAACCAACTTCAGTCACAGTGAAGTCAATTGAACCTTGAATGCGCATCGTCTTCTCCTTATTCGTTTGAGTGCAAGTAAGTATATGTTGAAGATACGATGTTCGTGATCGGCCGAAGCGTATGCACCGCGCAGGAATACGGTGTGGCACGTTCGCGCTTAACCTGCATTTTGCTCATTCATACCCTTGGGTTCGCGCTTTCCACCGGCCACCGCAATCGGCCCGGCGCCATATACCGCGATCGCCAGCACGGCCAGACACCAAACTATCAGCGCACCAGAAGGCAGGTCATACACAAGCGAAATAGCCAGCCCGAGCGCATATCCGGCAATTCCGAGGGCATACGCGATCGGCAGGCGCCGTCCAACCGGATAGGCGCGCACTGCGAGGGCAGGCACGATCAGGCTGGCGAATACCAGATAGACGCCGACCAGTTGGACCGAAATAGTGACCGCAAGCGCGAACATCAAATAAAACGACAGGCGCCCGAGTCGGCTGCCGTAGCGAAAGATGGCAAAGGCGATGACGGCGGTTGCGATCGCCGGCAGGATCAGCTGGTCATAACGCACCCACAGGATTTGACCTGCCAGAAGATCGCGCAGATGCTCGCCGCCATGGGGGTTATGTGCGAGCAGCAGCAGGCTGCCGGTGGCGGCCAGCACGAACAACACACCGATCTGCGCCTCCTGCACATCCGGCCATCGCTTCTCGGTCCAGGTGAGCAGGAATGCACCCAATACCGCCGCTGCGCCGGCCGCCAACTGCACGGCCCAGCCCTGGTCAAAGTCAGCCATCCCGGCGACGATCACGCCGAGCGCGGCGATTTGCGCGATCGCGAGGTCGATGAACACGATCCCGCGCTTCAATACCTGCGCACCGAGCGGCACGTGTGTGGCCAATACCAGGGCGCCGACCAGGAATGCCGGCGTAATGATCGTCAGATCAATGGCTTCAAGAGTCATTTGGCCGCTCCCAGAAGTCGTTGCACGGTATCGTCGAACAAGCCGAACAAGTCCTTCGCGCCCTCGCTTCCGCCGACGGTAAAGGGCAGCACCACTGCTGGAATGTGCGCATGCTCGGATAACCATTGCGAGGCACGTGCATCCTGATAGGCTGCCCGCACCACCATCTTGGCCGGCTGTCGCTGCAATTGGGTGACCAGTTGCGACAAATGCGCCGCGCTCGGTTCAACGCCCGGTTTCGGTTCCAGTGTCGCCACCTCCCGCATGCCGAGCCAGTTCACCAGGTAGGCCATATTTTTATGATGCTCGACGATGGCGATGCCTTTCAAAGGTGCCGCCTGCTGCGTCCATTTCTGGATGGCCGCACTCCAGCGTGCGGAGAAATCCTTGTGCCGCGCCTGGAAAAAGGGAGCATTGGCGGCGTCGATCTGGCTCAGGCGCTGGACCAAGGCATCGGCCACGCGTGCGACATTGCGCGGATCCTGTTGGATATGCGGATTGCCAGCTGCGTGCACGTCCCCCTCGCTACGGTCCAGGCGCGTGGGCACTTCGAGGCGCGGCACGAGCGTGCCGGCTTCGAGGTAGCCCGGCTGTCCGGGAACGATTTTCGGATTCCCCGCCTGCTGTACCAGAATCGGCAGCCAGCCGACCTCCAGTTCCAGCCCGGTGCACACCAGCAGATCGGCATTGCGCGCCCGCGCAATCAGGCTTGGACGCGCCTCTATCCGATGCGGGTCCTGCATCGCCGTTGTGGCACTGGATGCCTTTACTTTGTCGCCGCCGATCTCAATCGCCAACGCGGCCCATTCCGGCTCGCACGCAAGTACATTGACCGTTGCATGAGAACTACCCGCCGTTAAGACTGCCAATGTCGCCATCGCGCTAAGAATGAATGTTTTCAATTTGAACTCCTAGAAGGTGTGCGCGCCATGAACGCCGAGGCTCATGATGTATTGGAGGAAGATCTGATTGTCGGTCGCGCCCGGACGCGATTTGTCTTGCGCGAATTGCAGGCGCAAGCGGCTGAATTCCGAGGGGGAGTGATCGAACATCAGGCTGGTGCGCGACGGATTGTAGGCGGCCAACCGGGGGAAGTCGGCGGAGGTCAGGGTGCCGCTGGTGACCAGTCCGATGTCTGGCGTACCGGAATTCAGCCTGTCGTAACGCAGGCCGACGCGCCACATCGGCATGAATTGATAGATGCCCTGCAGGTACCATCCCGACTGCGCCGTTGCATAAGCTCCGCCCAGGGATTGCCCGGTTGTATCGAACGCAAGGGAACCGCTTTCCTTGCGGCGGAAGTATTCACCTTGCAGCTTGAAGTTGGTCTGCGCGGCATTGCCGTTGGGCGCCCATTTATAGACGGCGTCAGCAATCCACGTATTGGCATGGCCACTGATCGCATTGGTCACTCCGGTGCCCGCACTGTTCACGTCGTCATATGGGAGATCGCTTGATCCGGTACGCATAAAGGAGAGGCCCGCGCGCCAGCTTGCGCTTTCCCCTATATCGTCGCCTACATGGGCAAATAGTGCGGTGGCGCCGACGCCGTTTTTATTGCGGTCATTGCCGGGAAAGCTGCCGCCGTTGCCGGCTTCCAGCCCGAGTTCGAGGAAGCGCTCGGTCGGCGCCAGCCACTTGAGCTGAGCCCCGTCAGTCTTGTATTGCCCACCGAAAAATGCCTGATAGACCAACGGCGTGTCGACGAAATCCCACGCATGCGCGTGGATGTTGTTGAGATAGCCGACCGAGGACAGCATGCGTCCGCCCTTGAGGTTGAGGCCATTCGACAGGCCCTTGGTCTGAAAGAACGCTTCTTCAACGCCAACACTATTGTCTGGCGCAATGGCAAAGGTCAGCCGCCCGGCGAACCGGGGATCAATATTGGCACTGAGTGTAATTTCCGATTCACCCAGATTGAAGCTGCGGTTACCTGGGCCGATTTCGTCACCTCCCGGTACGAAACCCTGGATTCGGAATTGCCTTGGGTCCTGCGACAGGTTGGCATACGTGCCGCCCAGGATCGCTGAAATGGCGGGGTTGAAAGCATTGGCCGAAACTGCGACGGCAGAGGAGGATGCGCCTGGCGCGATGGTCGCGCCAGCCTGCGCGGGCTGCGCTTCAGACGCCTGAAGTCGCTCTTCCAGCGACTGGATACGGGCTTCATAGTCTCGCTTCATCTGCCGGATTTCTTCACGCATTTGTGCCAGTTCTGAATCGGCAGCGGCAAACGTCGGTATAGGCGACGTGACTGTACAGGCGGCAGCCAGGGCCGCCGACAAGGTGGTTCTTTTAAACATGTTTTTCCTAAACGCGAATAGACGGAGGGCTAGCGCGAAATCTCGGCTGGCAGTAATGAACAATAGCGTCTACGCGAGGGCAGGCGGCGCGCGGGATTCGAACGCGAGAAGGGCGGCGGAAAGTGGACGGGCCGGCAGGGCTGCAATAGCCGTGTCGGCCGAGGCGGGAACAAAGATGACGAAGGACGATGAGCCCGTCAGCCCCGTACCGAGGGCAGCGAAGGTGAGGCACTGGCCGCACTGCAATTCGCTTGGCAGTTGCTTCTTTTCGGTACTGGTATGGGCATCCGACGAGAGATGAGAAACCGCATGCGCCATCCCCAGCTGCTGGGAGAGCAGCAGCAGGAAGGCGAACGCGATATGTTGAAAGACTCGACGGGATTTCACTGGGGCATGACGAAGTGCGATGTTTGGCTCTATATGAGCATGATCCGCTGCCCTGCGGTGCATTAGCGGTGCACCAGATTATATCAATTGGTCAAGTTCGGACGGTTCAGACGAACAAAAAGAATGATTCGACGCAAGGATCTGCCGGCCTTCACGGCATGGCGTTGGGGAACTCTTGCGGAATAGGGGCCCGCAAATAAACGAGCGATGGATGCACGAAAGGACCGGCGCAGTAAATAAGTTGTTCATTTTGGCGGTCGGAGCGGGATGTAATGCCAGGGTGCCGCCTGGGTGCGCTCGCTACGACTGCAAAAATGACAACTTATTACTGCGCGGGTCCTAAGTTCGAGAGGTATCGTCATGTCGGATGAAGGCGGCATACCGTGCGACCACTGTCCGGAGCTCCGGCGCTGGATCGAGCGTATCAAGCAACTGCCGGCTTCATCGGCATGCCCGGCATTTTAGCGCCTGGCCTGTGAGTGTACATCTTGCTGACATCGGGAACGAAAGCCGGCCACTGTATACTCTGGTGTAATACTGCTAAATGTGTCTACAGGCATCAGGAGGAATATCGTGACATTTTCTATCGTCGCACGCTGTCAGCGCACCGGCCAAGTCGGCGTGGCCGCAGCTACTGCGGTTCAGGCAGTCGGGAAGCTTGCCTGTCATGCGATCGGCGGTGTAGGCGCCATTGCTTCGCAAGCCTTGACCAACCCGTATCTTGCCTATGACGGATTACGCCTCCTGGAGCGAGGGCTTTCTGCCGAAGACGCGCTAAAACGCGTATTGGCAACCGACGTAAATGCAAACAGGCGGCAGGTCGGAGTGATAGACAACCACGGCCGCGTCGCGGCTTGGACCGGGCCGGAAACCATAAAGTGGGCTGGGCATCTCGCAGGCCGAAACTGCAGCATTCAAGGTAATCGCCTTGCCGGACCGCAGGTGCTCGAAAAAGCACTGGAGGCCATGCACGATACGGAACACCTCGATCTCGCAGAGCGACTCACGCTGGCCTTATTAGCGGGCGACAAGGCAGGCGGTGATCTCCACGGCGAGCGATCAGTGAACGTCCTTGTGTTCTCTTCCGAGGAATATGCGTTGTGCGACATCCGGATCGATGACCACGAAGCGCCTTTGGATGAGCTGCGCCGGTTATACAAGGTGTACCAGGAAAAAATCCTGCCCAATGTCCTTAACCTTCCCAAGCGCTCAGAGATTCCTCGACCCCAGCTTTCCGGAAAACCTACCTGCGTATGCAAATAACAGGGCTCCGGAGCGCCCTTTTTCCCGAAGCGATACTGCATATATCCGGTGGCGGGAGTAAGCGTCTGAGAAAGCCCGGACAGGAGCGACTTTCCTTTTCACCACGCAGGAAAATTCAACCTTTTCGCCGTCGCGCTTAATGGAAACGACACAACGCCATCGGCTTTCTCATTTCGTTGGAGCTTGCCTCGCCTTGATAATTGGCTCGGGAGCCGCACAGGCAAACCCGCGAATCGATGATCTCAAGCGCTGTCTGCAGGATTTTGACGGGATTGAATGGAAGCTTCCCTATCGGCCACCGCTACGGATTCGTTCATGCGCCGCGCCTACCGTCAATTATGACGTCGGCGACAAGACGTCGGCCGGCCGCAGAGAACTGAACTTGATCGGTGAACTCACGCTCGGTGACGAGAGCGTCGAACTCTCCTCTGACGAACGCTATGCAGCCTTGCAACTAGCCTTGCACACGCATTTTGACGCACTGTTCAAACAACGTGGTTATCGCCTGGTGAGCACCGAGCAGGGTAATGCGCGAACCGAGTACAGTGCCTATACCCAGTGCATGTTGAACCGAGGCGGCAGTTGCGCCGAAGGCACGCCGGAACCGCTGAAGCCGCCGATTCCGTATGTCAGCCTGGCGCGCTACGTGCGACAGGCAGGTACGCAGACAATCACTCTCACCTACAGGGCAACGGCAAAAAACACGTGGAGCGTCTCGCTAGACGGTGTGCCGCCGACAGCCGGTGCGCGATGAACCGGCGCTATCTCTTTGCCGGGTCTGTGATATTGGCTGCCATGATTGCAGGGCTTTTTGGCCTTGGCATACTGCGCAATCAAGCCGTGCCCATAGGCGCGGCCGATCCGGCATTCGAGTATTACACGAAAGGCCATAGCAATAGCTACGCCGCCATCGATCGCTGGGCGCATTATGGAATGCGGGCAGAGCGTTTTGCCGACGTGTTGCGAAAGGCTGGTTACGCGTGTCAACAGCCGACGGTATTGAAGGATGAGACCGGGATGGGCGCGATCCGCGAAACGCTGTGCCATAAAACAGAGCAGTGGCCGCTCAGCCGCACCCTGTCCATCCGTGCGAGTATCGAGCACGGCATCGTCGCGCGGCTGGTAGGGGCCAAGGCGAGCAGTAAGCTGACGCCGGATGACCAGCCCTTGACCAAACGCCTTGCGGATTTGCTGCGGAAGGTCGGCTGGATGGAACCGGAGACGCTGCAGGTGGCGGGTTTCCAGATCGATTCCATCGAAACCTTGAGCCGGATGGTGGCGGATACCTTGTCATCAACCGGTTGGTACGCACGCTGCACGGACGGTCAGCTTGGTGCACAGTGCAATCAAATGACGGATGACCGCATGAAATCCGGATTTCCTGCGCTGCCACAAGGACAAGGGACGCTTCCGACCGGCACCTCGCTTGAATTGCATCGTGCGATGGAGCGCATCGGCTTCGCACCGGTTCAAAAGCGCGGCGCTGACGGCAAGCCGGAAGACAGCCTGCTTGTACGGCCCGCCAACGGCCGCATGTGGCTGGATTTCGTCAGCAAGGATTTGGGCGGGCGGGATTTGTCCGCATCAATCGAACTGGAGAGCAAGGGCGGCACTCCGATCAATCTGGTAGCAGGTTTGAATGGCAAAACCGAATCCATTCACCTGGCTGGCCGTCCGCGCCGCGCCAATGATGACTCAATTGTCTACCTGCTGCCGGAGGCCGGCACTCACCATGCGCGCTATTCTGTTTGGTTGAATCTGCCGAACAAGAATTTCCCGGGCACCTTCGATCAGCTCGCGCGCAACTTGCCGCTGGTGGACGCGGCATTTATTCCGCTGATCTTCAAGGCTATCAGCGGCGATGCAGCGAGAGACACCGGCCCGGAGGAAAGCCTCGGGCTGTACCCGGTATTGCGGCAAATGGAACAAAAGGCAGAGGTGTTTCGTGCGCTGCACCCGGACCGTTGGCTGCCGCGCGAACACGGCAATCGCCTCATCACACAGGCCTATCCGGAAGACCCCGTGATACGCGCGGCATGGGCGTTTGCCACATGCGAGCCGCTCAGCAAAGCTGCAAGCATTGACGGCAATTGCCTGTTGCGTTTTACCACGGCCGACCCGGATGCAGCGGCATTGGTGCGCAGCGAAATCGCAAAACAGCAGTTACTGTATGGGGAGTTACCGGAGATCCACCCGCTTCGCATTCGGTTGAAGCATTTAAACGAAGCATTCTCGGCTGTGCACCATGACGAACCCGACTCTACCGACCAATAAGGCAACACCGGCCCGCGAATCTGTGATGCGCGTACTAAATGGCGTTGCGCTGGCACTCATCGGACTCTCTGTGCTCGCACAGTGCTTGCGCTATATCCTGATGTACATCGAAGCCGGCAACGCCGGCTTGACGCCCGGCGGTTTTCTGGGGCTGATTAGCTTCGCCATCATTCCGGGCATCCTACTGGCTTTTGCAAAACTGATTCTCAATGTGTTTCGTGGCTTCAAAAATGCCAAAGCGCGGCCCAACGCGGCAATGTATTTCCTGATCGTGATGCTACCGTTCGTTCTGCCCGTCATTCTGACGGCAGCGCGTGGGCGCAGCGTGGAAACAGTGAAGGCGACGCAACAGGTCGAGCCCGAGCAAAGTGAACAATTCATTGCAGGCCGCGAGTGGGCCAGGGTCAACAATCCGATTCATAACACGCAATGCAAGGGCACCCATGAATTCGATCGTGGCTGCTGGAACCAGATCGACCTGCGGCGCAAAGCGCAGCGCGAGGCGGGGTATGAGTGGGCCAGGCAAAATCTGCCGGAGAAAGCAAACATTTGCCAAGGCGCGCCTTATTTCGTCTTAGGGTGCCGCACATACTTTGTCGAGCATTTGCGCAAGCCCAAACCAGCGGGTATGGGGAAATATGAAGGCATGACCACCGCCGAATGCATTGAAGAAGTGAACGGCAATTATGAAGCGGGCAAAGCCATCGACCTTGAGCATGAAAACCTCCATAGCATCGAGGTGACCTATCGGAGGAACTGGGCACCCGACCTGAAAGATTGCGAGAACTACGACAAACTCGTCGAGAACAATTTCATGCCCAAGGCGTACGCCCGCATCGAGAGCGCGATCGACAAACTCAAGGCCGGGCAAATTGTGCCGGAGGATGAGAAAGCAACGGTGCTCAAGGATTTTACCGAAATGTCGAAGATCCGCGAGCAGCCTTACACCGTGGCTTACATGAAGCGCTTCGACGAATATTCAAAACGTTTGAATGGCGAATACAATGATCCGGTGATCGTTTATCCGCAAATCTCCTGCAGCGAGTACCAAGCCAGGATCGATGAAATGATCCGGCTCGACAGGGAACGCAGTGATGCGATGCTCGCATTGAAGCGGCCAGATGGCGTTGTCGCCGATAGCGCCAGACATTCACATCTGAACCAGCAGCGCATTGATATGATGTGGGACTGGAAGCTGTACACCGATGGAGCGAGGAAGGCCAACTGCAAGATCGTCACGAAATGACAGGGGCGCCTGCGCTAAAAACAAGGCAAAATCCCTGGTCGGATGGGCGGGCTGAGGGCGGATTCGGGTGGCCTGAAGTTCCTATATACACGTGATACATGTAATCGAGTCTGACTTAGTCTGCCCCCAAAATACGCGCTCCGCGCCGCGCCCCGACCGGCTCGGTAACCGCCTGCACAATCGCCTTGGCAATCTTGTCCCCACCCACGCTCGATAGCTCGATCGGATTGGCGAAATCCTCGGGCTTGTTGCATACCTGCCGCAGCTCGATGACCTTGAGCTGCTTGTCGGTACTGACACGAAAGATCAGGTCGTTGAATGCCGAGAGCGCGACCGCCGCGCGCTGCTGAAAACCGGCATCCGCAAAATTTCCGTTATAGATGGTGCATACCACAAGCGGCAAACCGGAACGGGTGCACGCATCAATTGCCTTTCTGTAAGAGGCCTCAAACTCTTTGACTGCATTCGCAAGCATGTTAAAAGCGTCGGCGCTGGAACGGACCGGCTTATCGAGTAAGTCCTGGCGCATCAAAGCGTTGTTGCCGCCGACGCTCATGACCAGATGCGTCGCGTCGCGCGGTAACCGCGCCAACTGTGAAGGAATACTTTCTGTGGTGGCACCATCGACAGCCAGCAAGCTCGCTTTCCAGCCAGGAGGAAGATGACCGCGCACCTGAGCGATGACGTCAGGCTTGCCCCCGGTATAGCTGCCGTTGTCGAAAATCGAATCACCGAGTAACGCTACATGATGCATGGAATGGACGAGAGGAATGCCGGCTAACAGGGCCCCGGACTGCAGCAGGAAGCGCCGGCGACATGGGTTCATCAATTGATTTCCTTGATTGCTGGACGGATTTGCAACGTGGAATCAGTAACGCCGCTCGTAATGAAAACAGCACGCAACAGCTTGCGGCCGGATCGACCATGACCGCTCCCGTGCCGGCGGCGCTTGTGCATTCGCGGAGCTGGCTTGCGTACTGGATGTCCTTAAAGTAAGCCAGCCTCGCGCAAGCAAAAGCGAAGCGAATGAGTGCGTGACCACTGGCTTGCGGAGTCCGTTAACATTTATCCAGATAAACGGTTGAGGTTTTGCACTTCACACTTCGCATTCAAGCCGCAGCGCCTTTTCTCCTGAGAATCGGACGCGCGTTACGTCGCTAAGATGCTTTTATTGACAAGGAAGTTCGCGATCCGAAGAAGCCAAATTGCGGAATAACGCTTCGGCACAATGCACGCAATTACAATCCCTGACTGCAAAAATTACCTACCGACTGTTACGCACGTAGCGCCAACGAAATAGCGTGCGCCGTAGACGCATGGCATCGCCTTCAGGTCCGCTCTGCACGTTTCCGATGGATCAAGAAAACCCGTTCCCGGGCAACAACGCCCGCAATGGCGCGTCCTTTGCTTCCGCTGGTCACGTCTTTCTAACAAGGAGTACTGTTATGAACGGAAAACTGAACGCCATCGCCGCCTCACTTGCCTTAATTTTTTCCGCGAGTGCATACGCGCAATCCTCTCCCGCCTCCTCCGGTTCATCCGGGCAAGGCGGTCAATCCCAAAAGCAGCAAGCTGAGCAACAGCACAAGGCTGCGATGGAAAAATGCAACGCTATGAAGGACAACGCCAAGGATATCTGCAAAGCCGAGGCGGATGGCCAGAAGAAGGTGGCTGAGGCCGAGGCAAAGGCGGCCGAACGCGATACGCCGAAGAACCGATTGGATGTGGCTGAAGCGAAAGCCGACGCGCAGTACAAGGTCGCCAAAGAACGATGCGACGATCAAGTCGGCGATGCCAAGAAAGCGTGTGGAACAGAGGCAAAGGCGCAGCATGACCTCGCCGTAGCGCAGGCCAAGAAGGAATCACAGAAGTCCGAGTCCAGCGGCAGCAGCGCTTCTTCCGGCAGTTCTTCGCCGGCGCAACCTGCAGCGCCCGCAGCCGGTGCTTCCAGCAGCTCTTCGGGCGGGCAGGCAGCCTCTCCAAGCGGCAGTTCCTCCGGTGCTTCTTCGACCGGCCAGAGCCCGTCGTCGCCGAGCAGTGCTTCGGGCACTTCTTCGACCGACCAGAGCTCGTCTTCGCCGAGCGGCAGCAGTTCCGGCAGCTCGTCGGGAGGGCAGACGCCATCGTCCAGCGGCAGCGCTTCGAGCAGTCCTTCGGGAGCGCAGAGCTCGTCATCGCCGAGCGATAGCGCCTCCAGCAGTTCTTCGGGCGGACAGAGCTCGTCACCCGGCAGCAGCTCTTCCAGCGGGCAGACGCCGTCTTCCGGCACCAGCTCTTCCAGCGGTTCTTCGACGGGGCAAACCGCATCCCCGAGTACGGAACCACCGAAACAATCCAAGTAAGCAGAGGGTAATCGCCGGCGGGCCGAATCGTTGTGAGTTTGGCCCGCCTCCCTTCTGTATTCACCTGACCGGATCACCCGCGCCTTCGCCGTGAATGAAGCCCACACTTCAGCCGTCTATTGATCGTCGCGGTAAATTGAAGAGCACCTCAAAAAACTTCTCCCCTTCACGGCCCAACACTAAACTCCGATCCGCTATATAGCCCCTGAAACGACCGAATCGGAGCACTCGTATACCGCGACACGAGCGCAACCAGTTGCTGGTACTCGGGGCTATCAATCTTGTATGCGTAATTGCTCCCAATCCTGAGAACGCGAGCGTTCCCAGTGCCATTGACCGTTGATGGGTTATACCCCGCGACCAACACCGCCGCGATCCGCGCTCCTTGGTTGGACACGTTCCACCGAACCGGCTCATAAGAAGCGAGCACAAGCACAACCGGACGAGGCCCGGAACGCACGCTGACACTTACGTCGCGCGAACGCCCTTGATAGACCCCGACCATATGCACTTGAGCATCCGCTGGAATATCGGAGAGCATAGGCGCAGATTGCGCAACCGGCGCCATTGGAGCGCGCGCCGCCATTGGAACACCTGGCGGAAAAGCGTCCGCACCTTGGCCATTCGAGCGTTCTTCCATCCTGGTCTGCGCCTCGAGCTTAGCCAGTTGGACCCGCAAGTTGTGCTCGGCTATTAACGTATCCAATGACGCCGGCTCGCCGGCCTTCAACTCGTCGCCGAACCACAACCGGTTAGACCCGCGCCGCATAAACCCGGTGCGCCCAGCGAGTTCATACACGATTCCACTTATGGCGGACTGCGATTCAACCGGGGCCAATGTGGACTGTGTGATGTCAAATACCATGGGCTTCGTACCGATACCGCCGGCCTCGTAGGAATCAATCAGCAGTTTGTTCTCGCCAAGCTTCGCATAACGATTCGACAGGAATGTTCCCGTCTGCCACAGGGTTTCCTTCCCCGAAGCGAGATCGATGGAGATGATGTCTCGCGAAGTGATGAAGACAATAGACTTCCCGTCGAGCATAAGGGTCGGGGTCGATGATGTAACACCCGAGCCTTGAGTGATACGAAAATCTTTCAGTGCCGTGGCTTTGATACCTTCACTTGTACGGGTATGTTCCACCAGCGTAAATTCGCGAGAAGAGCCGATCAGTGTATGTGAAGGCGAACCGCTCACTGGAAGAGCCCATGACGGATAGCGCAAGGACACTGGATGCGGCGCGACTTTTCCTGACTGTGTATCCACGATTGCCAGGTTACTGCTCGAGCCTTCCGTCACCACGACTGCGCCTGCCTCCGGCACCCACGCGAGCAGCCGGTGGATTCCTTTCGCCTCCCAGAGTTTCGTGCCGGTTTCTGTATCAATGAATGTGACCGAACGATTGCGTGTATCAACAGCCGCTATCCGTCCATTGGGCGAAATGGCGATGCTATGCGAAGGGTTCTCTGCTACCGACAAGCTCGCGATCTTTTTTCCGCCGGGGATCTCTATAGACGTCAACTCCCCGCGCGTTCCCTGCAGGACGACCACGCCCGCGGATGAAGCCGCGACCCCAGAGGCCGTCTCCGGCATGCCCGCATGCGAGGCTTCAGTGGGCGGGCCAAGTCGCTTCAGTGGCCGCAACGGCTGCTGGGCCAGTCGTGCGCCAACCTGTCGAATTCCCAAGTACTGAAGTAACTGTGCATCCTGAGTCACGAAACAATCGCGGTTCAATGGAAGCGCTTTGACTCCATTGACTGAAGTGAAGCGGCCGACCGACCGGCCTTCCAGGCAGGTGAGTGCCCGCAGTTGCAGTCGTGACGCATACTGCTCATCCAGAACCTTGGTTGCGTCCGCATCGGCCTGGAGAAGCGCTCGAAGATTTTCCTGGGCCATCTTCACCTCCACCGATGGAGGAAAGGCCATATTCACTTTGACATCGGCCGGCATGAAGGCTTCCTGAATCTGGGTACAGGCCGATAAACCAGCGGAAAACAACAACACACTTACGATGCGAAACATGACCCCTCCATTGATGAGCGGGTGCGCCAAATCGGTTCTTGAGGATGCGTGGGTACCGCTGCCAGCGAACGGTGCCAAAGGGAGAATACCTGTATTATTGCCTTGTAACAACAAGTTGATGGCGCCAGGACGTTGTTGTGGCTGAACTTCAATTTGATGGGGTGGCGCGTGAAGTGCACGAACTGACGTAGTTTTGGTTTTTCAGTGGGATGCCTTACCCCGCGGGTAACCGCTGCACCGGCCGCGAATTAGTAGGGTCGGTATCGAGAGGATAGGGACCAATATCGTGGTACGTCCCCTAATACGCGCCCTAATACGCGTTCGCGGCCGGAATGTTCGCCATGCAGGGGTTATTCAGGATGTGGGTCAGCATCTCGTCGAACTTTCTCACCGCCCCCAGCTTGCCTTTGATCATCGCATAGTTGAGGTCAAGGTCGGGGAACGGTTTTGGCGCATTCCGGAACCCTTCCAGGTTTTGCGCTGGCGTCTGTCCTGGCACAGCGTGCTGGCGCACCGCTGCGACGAAAGCCCGGACATCGACCCCGCCTTGCGCCAGTGCTTCGGCGCGGCGCGGCGCTATTACCTTCCACTTGTCTTTCGTGCTTTTTGGCACAGCACCGCCATCCTCAAAGGTCGCGCCGTCGAGCAGGCTGGCCAGGTCCCGGTCCTGCGGCAGCGGATGCAGTGCGGTGCGCAAGGTCTCCAGTGCGTTTTTGAGGATCGCATCATTCGGGGCGGCCGCGAGCAACGCGTCCTTCATCTCAAGAAAGCGCCCGGCCCGCGCCTGGTTTTCCGCTGCATCGGCGCCGGCGCGGACGCACACGTCGGCGAAATGAAGCTGTTGATTCGCCAGGTGAATATCGATCGCCGTGCCTTTGTTTAAATAGTGAGTCCTAACGCCGGCGCGTTGTCCAGCAAGTCCTGCATTTTCCGGCGCGCCGGCGTGTCCGGAAAGCAGACGCCGCGCAAGGGATGAAGGGAGAATAGATTGAGATCCTGCGCAGAGTCTTTTGCCGCCTGGAATATATGGGGTCAGACTGGGTCAGACTCGATTATTGCGCTAAATTGTCAACATGACCGTCTCCCATGCCCTATGTCCTTAACCTTCCCA
>JAQGMD010000173.1 GCA_028292565.1 Burkholderia sp.
TGGTCGACGCAGCCAGGAACCTGGAGCAGCCACAAACAAACACCTTAAGTCTCGAGCTCCTCTGCACAAACCGCGATCTTCCGTCCCAATTGCCGTTTGGACTGGCGGACGGAGACTTGTCCGTGGAGGGCGGAACGGTCGCGAAGACGATCCGCTTTCTGCGAAAACCGACGCAGAGCTACCGGTTCCCGCGTGGCAAAGGCGCACAATGGAGACTGATTTCACATCTGGCGCTGAACCATCTCTCGCTGGCGGACCAGGGAATCGATGCGCTCAAAGAAATCCTGACTCTTTACGACATTACCCGGTCCATAGCGAACAGCAAGCAGATC
Source organism: Burkholderia sp. (assembly GCA_028292565.1). Next base: position 333 of record JAQGMD010000173.1, read on the forward strand.
AGCGGCATCGTATCGATCGAAAATCGTGCCGTGATGGCGCGCATCGCGGGAAACCCTTTTCCGACTTTTGCGCGCGGCCTGGAAATCCGCATCGTAATCGACGAAACCCATTACGCGGGAATCGGATTGTTCATGTTTGCCCAGATCCTGGATCGCTTTTTCGGGCTCTACGTACACACCAACAGCTTTACGCAGCTTGTGATTGTATCGAATCAGTCAGGACAGGAGTTGATCAAATGCCCGGCACGAAACGGCGAATCCATCCTGGCCTGATTGAGCGTCTCAGGGACGAACCGTACCGCTTCGAGTTTTTTCAGGCGGTCCGGTTGCTGTTGGCCCAGCATAGAAAGCATTCGAGCGCGGAGGACCTCGATCCGCTGGGGCAGGTGATCAGGTTTCGCAGCTCCATCTCGCTAGGCTTCCCGCCGAGCGAAATTGAGTCCGCTGATTTCGAGTGGCCCGATGAGAAAGAACCTTGCATTGAAAGTGCACCTGCCTCCGGTTCGGACCAGCGGCCAATGGTTTTCCGGAAGGTTACGCTGACGCCTTCGTTCATGGGCCTCACCGGGCCGATGGGCGTGTTGCCGCGGCATTACACGCAGCATGTCGCCGAACGGGAAACCTATCATCGCGATACCGCGACCCGTGCATTTCTCGATATTTTTAATACCCGGGCAATCGCTTTGTTCTATCAGAGCTGGCTCAAGTACAGGTTGCATCTGCAGTATGAATCAGATCAGAAAAACCGCTTCCTGCCTATGGTGCTCGGTCTGGCCGGATTGGGACTCACCGGAACGCGTGAGCGCCTGCAGGATGCGGGAGGTATCGGCGACGAGTCGCTGGCGTACTACGTCGCGGCGCTGGGACAGCGCCCGCAATCGATACAGTGGTTTTCGCGCGTGGTCTCCGATTATTTTGGCGTGACCTGCAGCGTCGGGCAGTTTGTCGGCCAGTGGTTTGAACTGCCTGATCATGAGTTGTCCAGGCTCGGTATGGCCAACTGTGGGTTGGGAACTACCGCTCTTTGCGGCGGAAGGGTGTGGGACCGACAGACGAAGGTTCGCTTGACTATAGGGCCTATGCGTCAGGCGCAGTTCGACGACTTTCTGCCGAATGGGACTGCCGCCAAGAGCCTGAAGCATTTTTTCCGCCTCATGGTCGGCGCCACTTTTGACTGTGAGGTATGCCTGATTCTCGACAAACGAGATGTCGTGCCCGCCCGCCTCAATACGCAACTCGGCAATACGCGTCTCGGATGGAACGGCTGGGTCATGTCCGGTGACAGCGTGTCCGAGGCCCGCGATGCGCGTTACCTGATCAAAGCCGGCGATTCCGATTAGTCCCTCCTTACTCCAACACTTAACCGTCAATAACTCACCATGACTGCAAATTTGAAAGTCCTCATCGGCAAGCTCAATGCGACGTGTAGAAAAGCGGCGGAGCAAGCCGTCAATTTTTGTGTCTCGCGCGGTCATTATGAAGTCGACCTTGAACACCTGTTCCTCGCGCTGCTGGACAACACAAGGAGTGACTTTGCGCTACTGGCCAAGCGTTACGACATTAGCGCGGACGCGCTGGAAAAAGACCTGGAGAGAGAGATCGCCAATTTCAAGGGCGGCAATACGCGCACGCCGGTTTTTTCCGTGCACTTGCCCAAATTGTTCGAGCACGCCTGGCTATTGGCTTCGCTTGACAGCCAGTCCACCCGCATCCGTAGCGGGCACTTAGTGCTGGCGCTGTTGACCGAGCCGGAGTTGTCGCAGATGGCCTATCGCGGATCGAAGCAGTTCGTTAAATTTTCAGCGGATGAACTGAAGCATAGGCTACTTGAGATCACGGCCGATTTTCCCGAAAGCGTGGAGTCGGTACGGTCGGCTGGTACGACGGAAACTTGCGACGCATCCGGAAACCCGGATGAACCGGCAGAAAAGCCCGCGGGGCATTTGAAGACGCCGGCGTTGGATCAGTTCACGAATTGCCTGACTCAACGCGCGCGCGAAGAGAAGATTGACCCGGTAATCGGGCGCGACGCCGAAATTCGCCAGATGATAGACATCCTTATGAGACGGCGACAGAACAATCCGATACTCACAGGCGAAGCCGGCGTGGGAAAAACTGCGGTGGTGGAAGGGCTGGCGCAGCGTATTGTCGACAAAGATGTGCCGCCGCCTCTGCAAGGTGTCGAGCTGCATGTGCTCGACCTCGGCTTGTTGCAGGCGGGGGCGAGCGTAAAAGGGGAGTTTGAAAATCGCCTGCGGAATGTGATCGACGAGGTAAAGCGGAGTCCGCACCCGATCATTCTCTTTATCGACGAAGCACACACCATGATCGGCGCCGGAGGGCAGGCTGGCCAGAATGATGCCGCCAATCTGTTGAAGCCGGCGCTGGCGCGGGGCGAATTGCGGACCATCGCCGCAACAACCTGGAGTGAATACAAAAAGTATTTCGAAAAGGATGCGGCGCTGGCACGTCGCTTCCAGGTGGTCAAGGTGGAGGAGCCTTCGGAATCTGTGGCTTGCTCGATGCTGCGCGGCATGGCAGGCAAGATGGAGGATCACTTCAATGTGCGCGTACTGGAAGACGCCATTGTTGATGCGGTTCGTCTGTCTGCGCGCTATATCAGCGGACGCCAGCTGCCGGACAAGGCAATCAGTGTTCTCGACACGGCTTGTGCCCGAGTAGCACTGGGCCAAGCGGCCACTCCGGCAGCGATAGAAGACGCACGTCGGCTCGATGCCGCATTGTCGGAGGAAATAGCTGCGCTCCAAAGGGAGTCAACCACCGGGGGCATGCATGCGGCGCGCCTGGAAGAATTGCGCGCGAAGCGCGAGGTAAACCGAACGCTCTTGAAATCTTGCGAAGAGCGGTGGGAGAAAGAAAAGGTGCTGGTCCGCCAGATCAGGGATTTGCGCTTTCACCTCGAGAACACCGATGCGTCGGAGGCGGAGTCCGCCGGGGGGCCGTCCGGAAGAACACCGGCGAATAAAAGCAAACGCAATAATCCAGATTCAGTAGAACTGAAAAAACTAATGTCCCTCCAGGAAGAATTGAAGCAACTGCAGGGAGAGTCGCCATTGGTGCCGGTATGCGTCGACGCCCAAACCGTGGGTGAAATCGTCTCTGCCTGGACCGGAATCCCGCTCGGTAAAATGGTCAAGGACGAGATCAAGACGATCCTCAACCTGAAGCCGCTACTCGCAGAGCGCGTTATCGGGCAGCCACATGCGCTTGAGCAGATTGCGCAGTGCGTACGCACGGCGCGCGCCAACATCGAAGATCCCAACAAGCCGAAAGGCGTCTTCCTGTTCGTCGGTCCTTCCGGCGTCGGCAAAACCGAAACCGCATTGGCGCTCGCCGAAACCTTGTATGGGGGTGAGCGTAACCTGATTACTATCAATATGTCTGAATACCAGGAGGCCCATACCGTGTCCGGACTGAAAGGTTCACCTCCGGGCTATGTTGGCTATGGAGAGGGCGGGGTGCTGACCGAGGCGGTGCGCAGGAGGCCGTACAGCGTGGTCTTGCTCGATGAAATTGAAAAGGCGCATCCCGATGTGCTCGAGCTGTTTTTCCAGGTGTTCGACAAGGGCGTTCTGGACGACGCCGAGGGGCGCGAGGTCGATTTCAGGAATGCCGTCATTATCCTCACATCGAACGTCGCGACACAAACCATCATGCAGGCTTGCCTCAACAAGACTGCAGAGGAGTTGCCCGACGCAGAGGCCTTGAACGAGTCGATCCGCCCGCAGCTCTATAAGGCATTCAAGCCGGCATTCCTCGGACGGATGAAGGTGATTCCTTATTACCCCCTGCCTGACGAGATCCTGGTCGAAATCATACGCCTCAAGTTGAATCGCATCAGGCGCCGGATCGAGGCGAACCACAAAGCCGATTTTTCCTTCAGCGACGAAGTGGTGGAATCCGTGCTGGCGCGCTGCACCGAAGTCGATTCCGGCGCGCGTAATGTCGACCATATCCTGAATGGCACGATGTTGCCGGAGATTGCGGAAACCGTGCTGGCGCGGATGGCAGAAGGAAAGCCGATTAAGAAAGTGCGGGTCACTGTGACCAAAGGCAGTGCACTGAGTTACAAGATCCACTGATAGCGGGAGTGAGCATGGATTCGAAATGGGAAGGTATCCTGGAGCCGGTTTCCGAAGCGGCGCCGTGTGGCGAGGATATGTCATTCTCGCCGGAGTTCGATCTGATCCGGGAGGCCCGGCGTGAAGACGATCCAACCATCGACTATGGCGAATGGCAAGCTGCGCTCAAGCACGCAGACTGGCCGAAGCTGATCGCTTCCTGCACGGAGTTGCTGCAGAACCGAAGCAAGGATTTGCGCCTATCGGCCTGGCTGACCGAAGGACTGGTCAAGACCTCTGGCTTGAGCGGCCTGGGCGACGGTATTGAAATTACCGCGCAGCTGCTTGATCGCTTCGGCCCTGACATCCACCCACAGGCGGACGATGGTGACCAGGAGCAGCGTATCGGCAGCTTGTCATGGCTAGTGGTCCGCATCGCCCAACTGGTGCGCCAGATTCCGATTACCCGTTCGAAGTCAGGAAGCTTCAGCCTGAACGACTATGAGTCGGCGCGCATGTTGCGGACGCAGATCGATCGCAATCCCGATGCGACGTCGGACCTGGAGAACAGGGTTACGCTCGACAAATTTACCAATGCGGTCGCGAAAACTGACAAGACGCTCTACAAACAATGGATGTGCGACATGGAGGGCGCCCGCTCCGCAATAAATCACTTAATGCATGCCTCTGACGCGTTGTTCGGGTTGGATGGGCCGTCCTTTGGCCCACTGAGCGAAAGCCTGGATGCGGTGCATCTGCGGCTGGAGTCGATCTGCAGGGAGCGCGGCATACTCTCGGCGCCGGAAACTGGCAGGCAAAGCGACCCGCAGTCCCCAAGCCCGGACAATGGCGCGCTGGATGCGCCGATGCGGTCCGAGGGGCCGATCGCTAACCGCACTCAGGCGCTCGACCTGTTGCGGCAGGTAGCCACTTTCTTCCGCAACACTGAGCCGCATAGCCCCGTCGCTTACCTTGCGGACAAGGCGGCGTATTGGGGAGCGATGCCGCTGCACGCATGGCTCCGGAGTGTTGTGAAAGATACCGGTACGCTCGCCCATATCGAGGAATTACTCGGGGTCGAGCCGGCAAAGGATAGTGCGGAAGAGTAGGTTCGGTCGGTACTGACAGCGAAATGCTCAATCCTTCGTCGGCAAGATGACGAAAAGATTTTTACCTGTTCGCTCGATATGCTGACGCAGCAGGTCACAGGCCAGCTCCTTGTCGCGCGCGATCGCAGCGTCCAGGATGGCCTTATGCTCGGCCGGCACATCGCGATCGTGAGCATTGGTAGCCAGGAAAAGCCGGCGGTAACGGTCGCTGAGATCGTGCAGCGTATTGCAGAACTGGAGTAGCAGGGGCATGCCGCTGGCGGAAAACAAGGTGATGTGGAATGTACGATGAGCCTGGTCCCAGCCGTCGAACTGGACGCCCTTGCTGGCGCTTTCTTCCATACGCTTGAGGCGGTGATAGGACGCCACGAGCGCATCTTCCCAGCGGTCGTCTCCATTTTCGATCGATTTGGCAAACGCCATCACCTCAAGATTGGCCCTCAGCGCCGTGACCTCCTGGAGATTTTCAGCCGAGACCGGGGCTACGCGGTAGCCTTTCTGGTCCAGCATCACGACTAATCCTTCGGCACCTAGCCTCGATAATGCTTCGCGTAGCGGACTGAGACTGACCTCGTATTGATCGCGCAAATTATCGAGCTTTAGCTTTGTTCCTGGTGGCAGCCTGCCTTCAAGAATATCGGAGCGAATTCTGGCCGCTACCGTGCTGGCGAGCGTGCCAATTGCGCTCGTCGTTGAGGAGGAATCGAGCGGAGGGTGGGTAATAGTCATCTGAGTGCCAGCGTAGGGAGGGTCTTACATGGACGTTTCCCGGGATTTTCACATCCTTTCTGCCTGTTCGCTTGCGAGCAATTTGATTGATCCCTGTTTTTCGATAAAAAATATAAATTATCTAAAAAATCGATTTTTCTTTAAATTTCCGTAACCTTTAATTCAACAAGAGTCTTCACCGCAAGTTAAAGCGAAGACTTTGGTACCGGGTTCAAATAAACCAAAAACCATAAACGGAGATCCCATGCTTCCAGCGCGTATAGACAAAGAGATAGTCAGCCGGACGATAGGCGAGTATGCCGACACCCGGCAAACCGAAGCGCAGCGCGGCGCCATTTATCAGGAATTGCTGGGATTCGTGCCGCCGCGCATCGAAGCGCGGCTCGCCGTTACCGGCGCGCTCGATCCTGAGCTGCTGGAAATGCAGGAGCGTATGCGTGAGCATGCGATGTATCCGAAGTGCTTTGAGGTCAAGACATCGCAGCTCATGCTGTTCGGGATGCTTCTGATGGATAGCAGCGATGCGGCTGTCCTGCACGGCATCGCCGCACGGCGCGCCGGGGCAAGCTGGGAAGAAATGCAGGCGGTGATTAGTCTGTGTTTTCTGTTCCGTGGCCTGTCGGCTGCGAATAGGGGCGCTGAGCTGCTTGCCAATATCGCCAAGCGCGAAGAGGCCGAGAAGTCTGCAAAAAACGCATAACTAAAAAAAGCCGGAGACTGGAGTAACACGTGAAGCAGATTCTCAATTTCATCAATGGTGCCTATGTAACCGGGCACTTCGAAAAGACTTTTTCCAACATCAATCCGGTCGACGGCTCGCTGATCGGCAAAGTATCCGAGGCAGGCCAGTCAGAAGTCGATGCGGCTGTTGCCGCGGCGCGTGCCGCGCTTGAAGGCCCGTGGGGCAAGATGAGCATAGCGCAGCGCGTCGATCTGCTGTATGGCGTGGCCAATGGCATCAACAAGCGTTTCGACGATTTTCTCGAAGCGGAGATCGCCGACACCGGAAAGCCGCATCACCTGGCGTCGCACCTCGACATCCCGCGCGGCGCAGCCAACTTCAAGATCTTCGCGGACGTCGTCAAGAACGTGCCGAACGAATTCTTTGAAATGACTACGCCGGATAATAAGACCGCCCTCAACTATGCATTGCGGCGTCCCAAGGGCGTGGTTGCGGTGATTTGCCCGTGGAACCTGCCGCTGCTGCTGATGACATGGAAAGTCGGGCCGGCGCTAGCCTGCGGTAACGCAGTGGTGGTCAAGCCGTCGGAGGAAACGCCATCCACGGCGACGTTGCTGGGCGAAGTGATGAATGAGGTCGGCATACCGCCAGGCGTCTACAACGTCGTGCACGGTTTCGGGCCAGGCTCCGCCGGCGAATTCCTCACCACGCATCCTGGTGTGGACGCGATTACCTTTACAGGTGAGACGCGCACCGGCGCGGCGATACTCAGGGCCGCTGCGGATGGCATCAAAGCGACATCGATGGAGCTGGGCGGCAAGAATCCGGCGATTGTATTTGCCGACGCCGACATGGACGCGGTGATGGCCGGGCTCAAGCGCTCGGTATTTGAAAACACGGGCCAGGTTTGCCTCGGCACCGAGCGCGTCTATGTGGAACGCTCGGTCTTCAACAAGGTTGTCCAGGGCCTCAAAGCAGCGGCCGAAACGCTCCGGCCCGGGCGCCCGCATGACCATCATTCCAATTTCGGACCGTTGATCTCCCGGGAGCATCGGGAAAAAGTGCTGTCGTTTTACCAGCAGGCGAAACAGCAAGGCGCCACGGTGGTCACCGGTGGCGGCATACCGAAGATGACTAAGGAGTTGGAAGGCGGATCGTGGATCGAGCCCACCATCTGGACCGGTCTGCCCGAAACGTCTTCTATCGTTCAGGACGAAATCTTCGGACCGTGCTGCCATGTGACGCCGTTCGATACGGAAGACGAGGCGGTGCGAATGGCAAATGCCACCCGATACGGGCTGGCGGCTTCGGTGTACTCGTCCGATGTGAACCGGGCGCATCGGGTTGCGGCCCGGCTTGAAGTGGGACTGTGCTGGGTCAACAGCTGGTTCCTGAGGGATCTGCGTACGCCATTTGGCGGGTCGAAGATGTCGGGGATCGGACGCGAAGGCGGCGTACATTCGCTGGAGTTTTATACCGAGCTACGTAACGTCTGCGTGAAGTTGCTGGATTAGACAGGAGAGAGCGCATAACTATTTGAATCACCAGCCGCGAACCAAATAAGAACAGCGACAACAGGGTGTCCCAAAAATTGGAGGTAGACAAAACATGACAAAAACAAACTTCTCGCGCCGCAACTGGCTTCGTGCCGCGGCCGGTATCGCAGGCAGCATGGCGGTGCCCGCACTATGGGCGCAAACGCCAAAGTACGCGCAGCGACCGGTACGGCTGATCGTGCCGTTCGCAGCGGGTGGCGCGATCGACGCGATGGCGCGTCCCGTAGCCGACGCGCTCGGACGTGAGCTGGGCCAGACGGTAATCATTGAGAACAAGCCGGGAGCCGCCGGCAACATCGGTGCGGCGATGGTCGCCAAGGCACCGGCCGATGGCTATACGTTGTTGGTCGGTACATCGGCCACCCATGGTGCCAACCCGTCACTGTTCGTCAAACCTGGCTACGACGCGGTCGCCGATTTCGAACCTATCGCGTTGTGGGGCTCGGTCCCCAATATCCTGGTTGTGAATGCCGCGCGAGGTCCGCAATCGCTTGAGGAGCTTATTTCTGCCGCACGGCGGGACCCGGGCAAGCTGAGCTATGGATCGGCCGGTACCGGTACTTCACTGCACCTGTCGGGCGTGCTCTTCGAAAGTGCTGCCAAGGTACAGCTCATGCACGTGCCATATAAGGGCGGTGCGCCCGCATCGGCCGATTTGTTAGGCAATAACATCACCATGATGTTCGACACCGTGTCGGTGGCATTGCCGAACCTGCGTGCCGGAAAGCTGCGGGCATTTGCTGTGGCTGCGCCGCAGCGGCACTTTGCGCTGCCCGATGTTCCGACCTTCGCCGAGCTGGGCATGCCAGCGGTTGACGCAGCGACCTGGGCGGGCGTCTATGCGCCGCGCGGCACGCCTGCTCCTATCGTACAAGAACTGAACGCCGCGTTTGCACGCGTGCTGAAAGAGAAGCAGGTACAAGACGCGCTGCTGGCTAACGGAGTGCAGCTGATGCCCTGGCAGGGCGAGCGTTTCCGGTCATTTTACGTTGGCGAGATCAATCGCTGGCGTCAGGTGGTTCGCGACGCGAAAATTGCGGCGGAGTGATTTCCAATGTAAAGACCTTTATAGCGGTTTCTGGCGGCGCCGGATCATTGCGGCGCCGTCGTCGCTGACAAGTGTGATTGCATTGGAGTGACCGCGCGTGTCGCGATGAGTTGGATCGCTGTGTCGATCGTCTATGGCAGGACATCGACGAAGACAAGGTAAAGGCAACTTGCGCGACTACTCGTTCTCCGTCGTTCGCGTTCGACAATCCATTGAGAGCCGTTGAAAGTTTTTCGAGTGCCACGACCTTAACGGTTGCTGACATAAATACATCACGTATGCCATATTTTATGTGAGCGAGAAATAGATTTGCGTTGCGAGGTGTCCTTTGTTATAGTTCGCCTCCCGTTGAGGGACGGAAGAAAAAACGCTCTGAGAAGAGTGAGCTGCTGCTGACAAACACGACGCTTTGTCAGGGGTGCTGAAGGAAGTAAGTTTCAGCGCGCAGCAAGCCAGGTTCTTTAAAAATTAACAGCCGATAAGTGTGGGCACTTGATGGAAGGTGCGGCAGCGGGCAACCGCTGCAGGACTTAAAACATTGAAGTGCTCACAAGAAGTAAAAATAGTTCAGTTCGCAAAGAAATTTGATGAGCTGACCTGTCAGTATTTTGAGTGAGCGAGCCCTCGCAAGAGGGAGCCAGAAATGGCAGTAACA
>JAQGMD010000178.1 GCA_028292565.1 Burkholderia sp.
AGGCGATACCGTCAAGAGTGTTGCACGTCAATGCACAATACTGAACGCTATAAGACAAAAAACTCGCTGTCTCATAGGGAGAGAGCGAGTTCTTAGACTGTCTTGGACTACTTGAATTTATATCTTGGTGCCGAGAGCCGGAATCGAACCGGCACGGTGTCACCACCGCGGGATTTTGAGTCCCGTGCGTCTACCTATTCCGCCATCTCGGCGACACAAACGCTATTATGGCCGATTTGCGACGTTCGAGCAACATCGGAGAGGCGAGGCGCATTGTCACGCAATAACGGGAAGGCGTATGATCGCCTACTTTCCAAAATTTATCCGTAAGCGATATAACAATAATGAAGTCCGAAAAGATTCGCGAAATCGTACTCGGTAAACCGCTCGACCCGCTGAAATCGGAAACGCGCCATTCCCTGGCATTGGTAGCTTTCCTGGCGTGGGTCGGTCTCGGTGCCGACGGCTTGTCTTCATCCGCTTACGGTCCGGAAGAAACCTTCCGGGCATTGCAGGGACATACCCACCTCGGCCTGTACATGGCGATCGCGACAGCGGTGACGGTATTCATTATTGCGATGGCTTATAACCAGGTGATCGAGCTGTTCCCCACGGGCGGCGGCGGATACCGCGTCGCGACTAAGTTAGTCGGCCCATATCTCGGCCTGATCTCGGGCTGCGCATTGATACTCGACTACGTACTGACAGTCGCCATCTCGGTAGCGGCGGGGGTAGAAGCACTGGCATCGCTGCTACCGCTGGGATTTCACGCCTATAAATTACCGGCCGAGGCGTTTTTCATCGGCTTGTTGATCGTGCTCAATTTACGAGGCATGAAAGAAGCGATCCAGATATTGCTGCCCATCTTCCTGGGATTTGTCGCCACCCATTTATTACTGATTGTTTATGGCATCTATGCCCATGCGTCCTACTTGCCGCAATTGATTCCGAACACCTGGGCAGAAACGACGCAGATGGCCGGGAGCATCGGCTGGGTCGGCGTTGCGGGCATGCTGCTGCTGGCGTATTCGCAGGGCGGCGGTACCTACACCGGTCTGGAAGCGGTCTCGAATAACGTCAATATCCTGAAGGAGCCGCGGGTTCATACCGGCAAGATGACGATGCTGTACATGGCGCTGTCGCTGGCATTCACCGCCAGCGGCATCATCCTCCTGTATTTGTTATGGGATGTGAAACCGGTTGAAGGCCAGACGCTCAATGCGTCGACCTTCAAGGCCATCATCGACAGCATGGGCGGCAGCGCATGGACCAACAAAATAGCGCTCACCGTCGTCCTGATATTTGAAGCCGGCCTACTGATAGACGCCGCCAATACCGGTTTCCTCGGCGGAACGGCGGTGCTGTCTAACATGGCAGCCGACTCCTGGGTGCCCCATAAATTCCGCTACCTGTCCACGCGCCTGGTGACGCAAAACGGCATCCTGGTAATGGGCATCGCCGCGCTGGCGATTTTGTTATGGACCCGGGGCAGCGTGACTTTGCTGGTGGTGCTGTATTCGGTATCGGTGTTCCTCACTTTTGCGATTTCACTATTCGGTTTGTGCCTGTACTGGTGGCAGCACCGCAAGGACGGCGAAAACTGGAAGCGTCGCTTCCTGCTGTCCCTGACCGGCTTCGTGATTTGCGCCGCCATTCTCGCAATACTACTGATCGAGAAGTTCGACGAAGGCGCATGGGCCGCAGTGCTGATCATCGGTGCGATCGCCGGCTTGTTCATTTATATACGCAAGCATTACCACGAGACGAAAGACGCAATTCACCTGGTCGATCAGGTCTTCGCAAACCAGTCCTTTGGCCCGCACATCGGTGAAGTCATGCCCGATCCGGACGACCAGACAGCGGTGTTCATCGTCGGCAGTTCACGCGGCGGCGGCTTGCACGCCTTGTTGTGGGTGCAGCGCATGTTCCCGGGACACTTCAAGAATTTCATATTCCTCAATGCGCGCACCGTCGATTCGCATGCCTATGGCGGCGAGGGCGCCGTCGAACAGATGCGCGCCGAAGCAAATGCGACGCTGAAGTATTTCGTCGATTTCTGCCACAGTCATGGCATGGCTTCGTCAGCCTATCTCGGCTTCGGCACGGACGTGGTGGATGAAGTGACCAAGCTGTGCGAGAGCGTCAACACGGATTATCCCAACTCGATTTTCTTCACCAGCAAGCTGATATTCGAGCACGACAACTGGTTTACGCGTTTGCTGCATAACCAGGCGGCGCTTGCGATTCAGCGGCGGTTGCACTTTGAGAGCTTGCAGATGGTGATTCTGCCGATGAAGGTGTAACGGCATCTAAGGGCCCGCGCAGCAATAAGTTGTGCATTTTGGCGGTCGTAGCGGGATGCAATGCTAGGCGCCCGACGCGCCGCAGTGCGAGCACTGCCAGCGGCGGGCAACAACGCAGTGCGCCCGCTATGGCCAGCCAAAATGCCAACTTATTGCTGCGCGGGCCCTAAACTAAGATCAGTCCGTGTTGCTTGTCTGCCCCACAAGGGCCGCAAAAATTCGAGCGAAGTACGTGGCGCCAGCGCTGGATGCGGGCGAATGTAGGTGGCGCGGAGGATTGGCAACGCGTGCTCGAGCCACAAATCTTGCTGGCGCAGTTGGATGGGCAGGGACAAGACCAGGCGTAGAAGGCCTCTGACCTGCGCGCCCATTTATAGCCTTTGACCAAAGCCAGCTGCATGGCTGGCAGCCGGATAGCGTGCACGCCGAGATCGTTCAGAAAATAGACGCGCTCGAAGGCACCGGCTAGCCCTTGCCCGCGTCGTGACCTTGGGGACTGCTTGAACCAGTCCAGGCAAGTCTGTCCTCGCGGCGTGGCATGCGGCTTCGCCAGTTCGGCGGCCCACTTCTTGCGTTGGCGAAGTGGCACGTTTGCCTCGATCTGGGCAACCAGCTTTGTTTCCTGGGCGACGAGAACTGCGCGAAAAATATCGAGCAGATGACGTTGCGCGGGGATGATATAGCGGTGCTCGTACAGCCACTGCCGAGCGCCCACCAACAATTCATTGGCGTCGGTTGCTGCACCACGAGTCTGCCGCAAGTGGGCTACCAGCTGGCGTCGTACGGGCTCAGTCAGATTCTTGAAACCGAGCTGGGCCTTAGCCAGTTGCTGATGCTCGTGCAGCGTCGGGCGCCTCCGATAAAACGCCCGCAATGACGCCACACGCGGCGCTGTAATCTGCAACTGCGCGCCGAGGAACGCGAGGATGCGCCAATGGATCTCCTCTGTGGAATTGAGCATCCGACCGCTCATGCGCAAGTGCCCGATGTGCAAGGCTAGCCCAAGCTGCATGTCATTGCCGCGGCGCGTCTTGACCGTCGCTATTTCGGCCGGACTGATCGAGCCGGACAAGCCGCAGCTGCGGCTGGAAACCTCGTATACGTACGCGGACTCAGTGGAGCTATCGGGGCTCGAGACGTTCGCATTCCGTCTTGACCGGCTTGTGGTGGTGGTTGCGGCACATCATGCGAAAAAATTGCTGCAGAAAAGAAGCGCGGAGCCGGCTTCAGTAAATTGCTCGATCTTGACTTCATAGGTTTGGTAGGAGACAGCGCCCTTCAGCGCTATCTGGCGCTACACGCAGCGCGTTCCGGAAAACCCCTGAAAGTCCGTGTTCGCCTTCGTAGTTTCGACGCGATC
>JAQGMD010000226.1 GCA_028292565.1 Burkholderia sp.
ACCGGTCAGTCCGCCGATCAGGAAGGTGCTCAGAAAAGCCAGCGCAAATAGCATCGGCACCGTCAGGTGGATGTCGCCCCGCCATAGTGTCAGTACCCAGTTGTAGACCTTGAGCGCGGTCGGTACCGCAATGATCAGGGTCGTGGTCGCGAAGAAGAAACCGAAGTACGGGTTCATCCCGCTGACGAACATGTGATGCGCCCATACCACCACCGATAGCACGCCGATCGAAAGCGTGGCCCACACCATGGTGCGATAGCCGAAGATGCTCTTGCGCGCATGCACGCTGATCAGGTCGGAGACGATGCCGAAGGCCGGCAACGCAACGATATAGACCTCGGGATGGCCGAAGAACCAGAACAGGTGCTGGAACAACAGCGGGCTGCCGCCCTTGTAGCTGGTGACCTGTCCCATCGATACCAGCGCCGGCATGAAGAAGCTGGTGCCAAGGGTCTTGTCGAGCAGCATCATGATTGCACTCACAAGCAGCGCCGGAAACGCCAGCAGGGCGAGGATGGTCGCGACGAAAATTCCCCATACTGAAAGCGGCATGCGCAGCAGGGTCATGCCCTCGGTCCGGGCTTGCAGCACCGTGGTTACGTAGTTCAGGCCGCCCATCGTCGCGGCGACGATGAAAATTCCGAGCGACACCAGCATCAGGATGATGCCCCGGTCGTTGCCGGGCGTGCCTGGGAGGATGGCTTGCGGCGGATAGAGCGTCCAGCCCGCGCCGGTTGGTCCGCCCGGCACGAAGAAGCTCGCCATCAGCACCAGCACCGACAACAGGTAGACCCAGAAGCTGAGCATGTTCAGGTACGGGAATACCATATCGCGCGCGCCCACCATCAGAGGAATCAGGAAATTCCCGAAGCCGCCGAGGAACAGGGCGGTGAGCAGGTAGATCACCATGATCATCCCGTGCATGGTCACGAACTGGTAGTAGGCCGGGGCGTCGATGAATGCAAATTTGCCCGGATAACCGAGTTGCAGCCGCATCAGGTTGGACAACGCAACGCCGACCAGGCCGACCGCGATCGCGACGATCGAGTACTGGACGGCAATTACCTTGTGGTCCTGGCTCCAGACGTACTTGGTCCAGAAACTCTGTGGTCCGTGTTCCGCATCATGATCGCCGTAGGCCATCTCTCTTCTCCGTTGCTGTCTTACTTCTGCGCCTTCTGCCCGGGCGCTGCTGTACCGCTGACCGATTTGATGTAGGCGACCAGCGCATTGAGCTCATCTTCGCCAAGGTCGATCTTCGGCATGATCGGTGGGAAGCCTTTCACCACCCGCTTCGACGGGTTGGCGATGTCATCCTTCAGGTACGCGTCGTCGACCAGTGCGGTGGACCCATCCGCCATGGTTTCCGTCTTGCCGTAAAGTCCCTTCCAGGTCGGGCCCACGCCCGGGCTGCCGTCGAGGGAATGGCAAGCGACGCACCCCTTGGACTGAGCCAGGGTTTTGCCTTGTTCCATCAGCCCCTCGGGTGTAGCAGGTCCGGCCACACCGGCGCCACCGCCTTTCGTGCGCTCCATCGTCTTTGCAAACGTCGGTTGCGCTGCAAGCCATGTCCGGAACGCGGCCTCCTCCTCCACCACTACGTAGGCGCGCATGTTGTAGTGACCCACGCCGCACAACTGCGCGCACATGACTTCATAGCGGCCCGCCCTGGTGGGCGTAAACCAGAATGAGGTCACCATGCCGGGCACGATGTTCATGCGGCCGCGGAACTGCGGCACATAAAAATCATGCAGCACATCGTCTGAACGCAGCAGCAGTTTGACCGGCTTGTTGAGCGGCAGGTGCACTTCACCTGCGGTGATGAGCACGTTGTCGTGCGCGACCGGATCGTCTGGATCGAGCCCGAATGGATTGGTGCCGCTGATGAGACGCACCTGGGTCGGCGCCAGCTTGCCGTTCGCATCCGGAAAGCGGAAGTGCCATTGCCATTGCTTACCCACCACGTCCACCACCATTGCATCGTGCGGCGCCTGGACATAGTCCGCGTAGACAAACAGGCCGGGCGCGAGCAATGCAATGATGCCGACCGAAGTGAAAATGGTCAGGCGTCGTTCCAGCTTATGGTTGTCCGGTTCATAAGCTGCGCGATGGCCGTCTCGATGACGAAAGCGCCACAGCGAATAGGCGATGAAAAGATTGATGATGACGAAGAACGCGCCGGTGATGACCAGGGTGATCGCGAGCGTGTCATCCATCTTGCTCCAGTTGGATGCGAGGGGTGTCAGCCACCATGGCGTCACAGCATGGAACAGCAGCGAGCCGACGACGATGACGATAAGAGCGATAGCGATGGCCATATCGATACTCTTCCTCGCGGATGGTCAAGCAAGAGCCGGCGAAAGAAGATGTTGCGCTCTCGTCGGCCGGTAAGTTCACCGGGAGCGTCAGCGCTCCGCGTCCGGCCGTTTCAGCTTCCAGTACATCGCTGCCGCCGTTATGCCGAAGACCAGGTGGGCGACGAACGTCGCCAGCCCTCGCATATCGACAAACCAGGGCAGGAAGCGAGTCATGCCGTAGAAATTGAATACGTATAGCACCAGCCCGAACACCGCTCCTGTGAGCAGCACCAGGCCGAGGCTGGAGTCCATGTGGAATGGCGCGATGAGCGCGCACAGGATCATGCCGAAAATGATACCCAGGACATAGTGGATGACGAGTGCGAGAGCGACCGCGCCCAGGTTGAATCCGATCGACTGCAGCACATCCGTTCCCATCAGGATGGCGGCAATCTTGCGAGAGGCTATCCACGGACTGGTGCCGACAACGAGGGAAGACCAGAGCAGCTCCAGTACCATCAGGACTGCGCCGGCGACAAATCCGGCAACTGCTGCAGCGGGCCAGTCGGGCGCGCGATGTGCCCAACGATGCGAACTCAGGTCAAGTTCCATAGTGATCCCCCGAATGATTCGATGGAATACAAGGCGGTGCAGCGTGGTCGGGTGTGCCCCGTTTGATCATACCGGGAGGCAATACTCAACGAGGTTCAGTATAGGCAGCTTTATCCAACTTTCAACATGTATCGCACAGTCAATAGTCGGGCATCAAATTCGGGGGAGGCCGCGTTTCCCATGAATATGGGACGGGTTATTCGAGTTCTTGCGTGAACTCGATCACGTTGCGGTCGGGGTCCCTGACGAATAGTGACCTGCTGCCGCTTTCGAAGTCGACCGGACCGCCGGAGAGCGCGATGCCTGCCTGCTCCAATGCCGATTTCATGGCGAGGACATCGGTCACCGCGAATGCGAAGTGGGTGTAGCCCGGATGTTTTTCCGGCACGTCCATCAAAACGTTCCTTGAAGAAGAAGCAGCGGCATTCAGGATGAAGTTAACGACAACGCCGGACGGGTGGGTCATGATCGCGACCGGCTCGGGACCGATCGGGCCGGCGATGAACTCGAACCCCATTCGTTCGTAAAACGCGCGGCTACGCGTCAGGTCCCATACGCGGATGCCGACATGCGCGATTCCCTTGATCAGTGAGCCTGCGGTCATTGTCATTCCAGTGAGTTGGCAGATGAATAATGGTGCAAATTATGTTGAAGAATCTTTTGTTGCTGACCAGAACTTTTTCCCATACGCTGAATCAATGTCACGTCGCCACGATAGTAATTTGCGGCGCGCAAGAGATTGAGAGACCAAGGAGTCATGGAACAAATATTAAGTGTGTTGTACGGCATATCAGGACTCGCCGCTTCGGCGTTATATGTCCCGCAAATTTTGAAGTACCACCGCGACCAGAATGCCTGCAAGTCGATCTCTCTTTTTTCTTGGGCTGGCTGGATCGCTGTCACCGCAGTGTCGATCATCTACGCGCTTTACGTAATAAAAAGTTATCTGGTGGCCGTGGTCGCAGGGACCAGTGTTGTCGCACAGTCTACTGTGCTGTTCTACGGCATCAGTGCCCGGCTCGCAAAACGGCAGCAGACTAGCCAGGACAGGATTGAGCTCGGAAGCACAAGCAGCTAAGGCACCGCGCAAGAATAAGTTGGTCAATTTTGCTGGCCGTAGCGGGCGCGTTGCGGCGTTGCTCGTCGTCGCCCAAGCTCGCTATGGCTCCTCCTCACGCCTTGCACCGCATCCCGCGACGGCCGCCAAATTGCCGAACTTATTCCTGCGCGGCGCCTAAGTACCCGCTCAGAATAAATTGTGAGCGTCTGCGGCTCTTGCCGGCGCGCTGCGGCGTTGCCTGTCCCTTGCAGTGCTCGCACTGCGGCGGCTCAGGCGCCTTGCATCGCATCCGGCCAAAGCCGCATCCATCTCACAATTTATTCTGAGCGGGTACTTAAAAAGGTTTTCGGGTTAATGCTTTTCGCGGTCTAGTATGCGATGCAAGTCGGACGCGGCGACGCCGATGTCATAGTATTGCGATTCTTCCGCCCGGCTCTCGACCGCCATCACGCCGCAATGGTGCAAGTCCTTGAAATCGCCATAGGGGAACTTGTACCTTTCCTTTGAATCATCCCCCTCGCGGGCGTCGATCCCCAGATACCACTTCGAATATTCGGCCAGTCCGTGCTCGCGGATGAACTCGTCTTCTCTCTCGGCGGATGGACGGTGTTCATTCCACGCGATGCCTTCATCGAATACCACATGACGTTTGGTGATGAGTTCTTTCGCATGTTCAAATGCGCTCAGGTTGAGCTTGATCGGCATGGCGTTGCACCCCTATTAACTGGTCGCGATTATCTTCGGCTGCAACCACCACCGCCGCATTGACGGAGCTCCAAGGCGACCGTTTCAGAACCGGTCCCAATACGGCTCCGGACCGAAATGTTCCATCAGGTGATCGATGAATGCCCGCACCTTTGGTTGCATGTAGCGATTGGGCAGGTAAGTCGCATACAGGGAAGTATCCGGGTTGGCGACGCTGTCGGTCAATATCTCCTTCAATCGTCCGCTCTTCAGATACGGCCCGAGTACGTAGGTTGGAAACATCACGATCCCGAAACCGCCCAGCGCCAGTTGCAGCAGCACCTCCGAATTGTTGACGCGGCATTTGCCGGAAGGTTGCATGATCACTTCCTTGTTGCCGACCCGGTAACGCCAGCCGGAGTGCTGCACCGGCAGGCCGAGATATCCGAGGCATTGGTGATCGCTCAACTCCTGCGGCGTGCGCGGCGTGCCATGTCGCTTCAGGTACGCCGGTGACGCGCAGGTCACCCAACGCACCGGTCCAATCCTGCGCGCAACCATCATAGGCGCCGGGCTCCCTGTGATGCGAATGGCAAGGTCGTAACCTTCCTCCACGATGTCGATGACGCGGTCGCTTGCGTTCAGCTCGATGTCGACTTGCTCATAACGCTGCATGAAGGTCTGCAACGCCGGCGCCAGGTGCAATGAAGAAAAGATCACCGGAGCGGTTACCTTGAGCACGCCGCGCGGCTCGGCCTGCAACTGGGTGACCGTTTCCGCCGCCGCATCGATCTCCTGCGCGATGCGGGCGCAATGATCATAGTACGCCGCGCCGATTT
>JAQGMD010000229.1 GCA_028292565.1 Burkholderia sp.
AGCCTGAACGGCAACGAAATACTCTCGGGCAGCTGCGCCGGTTCCTTTTCTTTCTGTTCTTTGGCCACGACGCCTAATCGCTCGACGTGCAGCTGATTCACATGCAGCTGCCGATCGAGCAGCGCCCGCGGCCGCCAATCGAGCTGCGTGTTTTCCAGCGTTACCTTCTGGCCCGGAGTGTCGATCGTCAGGCGCGCGATCCGCAGCGGACCGGCGAGGCTACCCTGTATGCCCTCGGCACGCACGACATCCGGGGCAACCGAATCAAGCAACGAAAACGCGGCCCGTGCACCGCTCCCTGTCATGAGCAGCCAACCGGTCGCCGCAACCAGCAGCGCCACCCCAGTGGCCAGGACTGCGAATGCAATCCCGATACGTCGCCCGCGGCGGGTCGGCGGGTGCGGGGTCTCAGAAGCCATAGCCGATAGTAAAGTGAAGTCGCATCTTGCGCGTCTGGTGGCCATAAGCGACGTCTACATTGACCGGCCCGATCGGGCTGCGCCAACGCGCGCCGGCGCCGGTGCCGCGCTTGAGGCTCATGTCGCCCCAGGAATCGGCCGCATCCCCGGCATCGGTGAACAGCGCCGCGCCCCATTGCGGTGTAACCCAATAAACCAGTTCCGCGCTCAGCACCGTAAGCACGGTCCCGCCCACCACTGCGCCGGCTTCCGGAACGCCGATCGTGTTGTATCCATAGCCGCGAACGCTCTGGTCGCCGCCGGTACGGAACAGCAAATCACCCGGGACATCGAGCCGGGTGGCGCCATGTACCTGGCCTGCCTGTGCACGCAGCACAGCCTGCCATCGGTTCACCATGGGCGAAAGCCAGGTCGCATTGCCGACCATGCGCACGATGTTGGTGTTGTTGATGATCCCGCGCAGTCCGCCATCAAGTTCGATCGAGGCGACATAACCGCGCCGCGGCGAAATCGGATTGTCGACCCGGCGCCTGGTGTAGACGTAGGTCCCGATCAAAGCCTGGCGATTGTTGACGAAGGCGTCGCCGACGCGCTGCCGGTCCGCCAGGAAGGATACGCCCCAGATGTGCTCGTCGGTCTTCACCGGACTCGCGACGCGGGCGCCGAACCGGATGGTGTCGGTCAGTTCGCCGGCGATATCGGTCCGTTCGAACCGGCCGTCGACACTCGGGCGCCAGCCGTTGTGCAACGCCGGAAGCAGCACCCTTGACGACACGCGGCTGGTCTCGCGGTCGAGCAACAGATCCGACTCGAGCCGCCAGTTCCGTTGCAGGAAATTACGGTCCAGCCATTTCACCTGGAAGCGCGGACCGACGTCGGTCGAAAAGCCGATACCCAGGCCCAGTCGCTTGCGCTCGTTTTCGACGACGTCGACCCTGACCGGCACGTTGCCCGGGCGGGCCGGGTTGATTTCGACGGAGGCGAACGCCGACCGGAAATACCCGCTGTCCTGCAGGCGCGCCTGCAACTCGTTCAGCTTTTCCTGCGAATACGGATCGCCCGGACGGATCGGATTGAGCTCATCGACGGTGTTGCGCGAATAACGCTGCAAACCTTCGACCTGCACCTCGCCGAACGTAAAGAACGGCCCGGAATCGACTTCGACCGTCAGGTCGGCGATGCGTTTCTCCGGATCGACCCGCGCTTCGCTGGAGCCGATCGTCGCCGCTGCAAAATCACGCACCAGAAGGTTCTTCAACAAGGCGCCTTTTGCACTATTCCAGTCGGCCTGACGGAACCTCTCTCCGGACTCCAGCGCCCACTGGCGCCGCAGGCGGTTCATCCTTGGTTCATCCCGGTGCGGACCAGCGGCAATATCCCCGGTAAAGCGTATATCGACCGAACCTACGCGTGTGGGCTCACCAAGCGTGATCTGGAAGCGCGCGATCGGGAGCGCCCCTTCCTTGACCAGTGTCGCGTCGACTACCGGGGAGAAATACCCTTCGGTGGCCAGCAATTCACGGATCTGCTGCGGCGTGATCTCCACCAGTCGTTCCAGCTCTTCCGGGGTAAGCTGTGGATCGGATTCGTGCCGTCGTATCTCGAGGTGTTCGTCCAGCACCGGCGCGACCGGACCTGCGCCGGTAATTTCGACAGTGTACTTACGTGCGGTCTGGGCGGCCGCTGACAGGCACGCGCCGAGCATCAACATGAGCGCGACGGCGAGCATCAGCGGGTTCCGATACAATCGGAAGCGCGCGCGGTGGAACCCGAACCGACCCGGAATACTCGCCAGTCTTTCTGCCATAGTGAATTTTTGCCGTAGATAACTCGCTATTAGAACACGCGCGCCGAATATCGCTGTTGTGCAAGCTCTATCCGCGCCGCCCTTTTTCCCGGGGCTGCGGACCTGACTGTTCTTGATCAAGCGCACCATACCCGGGGAATCCCGAAACTTTTCCCGGCAAGGCCACGTCGCATCTGTGCGCCACCGTCCCTACGGCCGCCGGCATCAGCATGGAAGTTTTCTTTTTCGCTTCAGAAGGAGAACACAGTGTCCGACTCATCGCAGGCGTGTTCGCGGGGTACCGCGCAATGAACCGATCCAGAGCGGTCATCCCCAAGCCAGGGCGCTGTGCGCTCACCAGCGCCCGGCCCGAGCCGCACCCGGTGTTGAAACTACGCGAGGCGATCGCCCTGATCGTCGGCGTCGTCATAGGCGCGGGCATATTCAAGGCGCCGTCGATGGTGGCCGGCATGACTGAAAGCGTCGGGTGGATGTTTGGCGCATGGGCACTGGGCGGCGTCTTGTCGATCTTCGGCGCGCTTTGCTATGCGGATTTGGCAACCGCCTACGCACAAGCCGGGGGCGATTATCATTTCCTGCGCCGCGCCTACGGCTGCTCGGTCTCTTTCCTGTTTGCATGGGCGCGCTTCTCCGTCATCACGACCGGCTCGATCGCCCTGCTCTCGTTTGTGTTCGGCGATTACCTTAGCCAGGTCCTGCCTCTGCCCGCCTTTGGCCAGGCATGGAGTTCAGCGCTTTACGCGGCCGCGGTGATCGTCGTGCTTACCGTGGTAAATGTGCAGGGCGTCAAGGCCGGCTCAGCCACGCAAACCTGGCTTACCGCCGTCGAGGTCGGCGGATTGCTGCTGATCGTCATCGCCGCACTGTTTCTGGTCGGGAATGGCACCGGGGCCGTCGCGCCGCCGGCATCGTCCGCGAGCGCGCCTGCGCCGACAGTTGCATCGTTTGGCCTGGCGATGGTGTTCGTGCTGCTGACCTACGGCGGCTGGAATGAAGCGGCGTACATCAGCGCCGAACTGAAAGATGTACAACGGAACATGGTCAAGGCGCTGGTCGTATCCCTGGTGGCCATTACCGCGCTCTACATGCTTGTTACATGGGCCTACTGGAAAGGCCTCGGCCTGTCGGGCATGGCCAGGTCTGATGCAGTCGCAGCCGATCTCATGCGCATGGCCTTCGGCACAGTCGGTGAAAAAATCATCGCGGTACTGATCGCGATCGCTGCGCTAACGTCGATCAATGCGACCATCATCGTCGGCGCCCGCACCAGTTACGCCGCCGGACGCGACTGGCGCATCCTGTCCAGGCTTGGCGAATGGGACGAGGTGCGCAGTTCACCGACCAATGCGCTCCTCATCCAGTGCGCTGCTGCGTTGCTGCTGGTGGTCGTGGGCGCCCTGGCCGGCGGCGGCTTCAAGTCCATGGTGGAATTTACCGCACCGGTATTCTGGCTGTTTTTCCTGCTCTCCGGCGTGTCCCTGTTTGTGTTGCGCGTGCGAGAACCGGACACCCACAGGCCGTACAAAGTACCGCTGTATCCGTTACTGCCACTGCTGTTTTGCGCCATGTGCGCGTACATGCTGTGGTCCAGCCTTTCGTATGTTTACAGTCAGTCTCTGGGCGGCCTGAATGCCGCATGGATAGGCGTCGCCGTGCTGGCGGTCGGTCTCGCCTTGCTGCTGCTGATACGTACTCCGCCGTTCGACCCAAGCAATCCACCATTCCCCACGAGTTTCGCTAAGGAGAGAAGCATGATTTCATCTCACGCATCAAGCCGACCGATTCCGAAGATCGCCATGGTCGCGATCTTCCTCGCAGCAACGTCTTTTACGCTCGCCAATGACGCCGGCGCGCAGGCGGTGACCGAACCCGAAGTGAAGCTCGACGTACCCTACGTCCCGACGCCCCAGCCAGTGGTGGACAAGATGCTCGACCTCGGGAAAGTCGGCAAGGGCGACGTCGTCTATGACCTCGGCTGCGGTGACGGCCGGGTAGTCATCACTGCCGCCAAGGAACGCGGCGCGCGCGGCGTGGGCATCGACATCAATCCGAAGCGCATCGCCGAAGCAAAAGCCAATGCGGAAAAGGCCGGCGTTGCCGACAAGGTGAAATTTATCGAGGGCGACCTGTTCAAGGCCGATTTCGCCGACGCCACGGTGGTAACCCTGTACCTGCTGCCTAGCGTGAATCAGCAGCTGCGTCCGCAATTGTGGAA
>JAQGMD010000278.1 GCA_028292565.1 Burkholderia sp.
GTGCCGCCACCGATTCCGCCACCCGGACGGCGTAGCGATACTTTGCTTCCCGGGGGTGTGTGCGATCGCGGCGGATTCATGTAGAAACAGCCGCCGCCGGTGCAGTTGTAGGCGTGATAGGTTGCGAGCGGAATTTTGTAGAGCAGGGGGCTGCGTCCTTCGCCGCGAACAACGAATAGCGCCGCGGCATTGTCGATGCCTCCATGGAGAGCGGGCCCATGCGGCTCCTGCAAATGCGCCATATAGACGGCGGAAGGCCAATGATCCGGAATCGCGAGTTCGTAAGCTGGCCAACCCCAATCGGCCGCCGGGTCTCGTGGCTCAGCATATTGTCCGGAAAACCACTGCGACTCCAGCATGGGAACGAATCCGTCGCCCCACCGATAGACGCTGATGCGAAATCGCGGCGCATCGGTCGCGACATGGAGTACCAGACGATCTCCCGGTGCGACGCTTGCGCGGCCGGGGTAACCTCGGATCATGCTAGTTAACAGCCTCGGGTTCGCCTCGCTTTCGAATCAGGTATGGCGGCATAGCGAGTGCGTGAAGCGGCGTGTGGCGGAAGGTATCGAGGGCCTCTGCCGGTGACTCGACGATCGGTTCCTCCCTGCGATTGAACGAAGTGTTGAGCAACACCGGAATGCCGGTGCGCGCATCGAAGGCTTCCAGCACCGCGCGCAGGAACGGATCGTCGCTTACGCCTACGGTCTGCAGTCGCGCGGTGCAGTCGACGTGCGTGACAGCGGGAATAAGATCCGCTGCGTCGGGCCGTACCGGTGCCGCGAATTGCATGAACGGTGATGGACGACGTATATCGAAGTAGCGATCGGCATGTTCGAGCAATACGATCGGCGCCAGGGGCCGGAACCACTCGCGCTGTTTCACCCTGGCGTTGATCCAGTCGCGCACCGTCGCGCGGCGCGGGTCGCCGAGTATGCTGCGATGGCCGAGCGCCCGCGGACCGAATTCGCTGCGCCCCTGGTATAGCGCGACTATCCTGGTTTCGCACAGCAGGTCCGCCACTCGTGCGACAAGGTCGGCAGGAATCTCGATAATGAGATCCTCCGCATTGTGGAGCGCGGCTTCCATCTCGGCCGCGCGTGGCTCGGGGCCGAGGAAGTCGTGTTCCCATCGATAAGAGGAGGGCGCACAGACCAGCTCGGTCATTCCGTACATCGCACATCCGATGGCGGTGCCCGCATCGCCCGGCGCCGGCGGAATGAACACGTGGCGGAACGGCGTCTCTCGCAGCAGCCGGTCATTGGCTGAGCAGTTGAGCGCAGTGCCACCGGCGAAGCACAGGTTGTCCGCTCCGGTACGCTGATGGAGCCAGCGCGCCACTTCAAGGACCGCGTCTTCGAATGCCCGTTGTCCCGCGGCGGCCAGGTTGGCGATGTCCGAGAATCGCGCGCTGTCGTCGGCTGCGTAACGAAAGCGCTGGCCTGCGTGGACGATTTCCATCCATCGATCGGGGATCGTGACCGCCGGTCCATCAACTTCCAGCGGCGGTAGTGCAAGCGCATGCGGGTCACCGTGCGGCGCGAGACCCATCACCTTGCCTTCGTTGCCTTCACCCGGAAAGATCGCCTGCGTGAGCAGGAAGTAAAACATGCCGAGTCCCACGACGCGCTTCCCGTCACGGTTCCATAGTTGTTTGTCCATGCACTTGATATGGCTTCGGTCTGCCTGATAGAACGAGGAGACTTCGCGCCAATGACCTGGCGCGCCGCTGCGCCACTCTTCGGTGAAATCGCAGACGTCGCTGCCTTGGCCGTCGATGATCATCACCGCCGCTTCGTCGAACGGGGAAGGATGAAATACGCTGTAAAGGTGAGCCAGGTGATGTGAGATGCGCGCGCGATGACAGTGTGGAGACAGCGGCAGCGTATCGGTCAACTCCTGCTCATAGGCAGTCAGGTTGTCGATCTCCGCGTCGGAGGAATAGCACTCCACCAGTGCGTCAATTGGCCGGTCGAGGTCTGCGAGCCTCGGGCCATATACATCGCGCAAATCACCGGTCCTGCCCCAGTGATGCTTCTGTCGGGTGAGCCGTTCTTTTTGGATGGCACAGGCGATTCGCGAGCCATGCATCAGGCAGATACTCGCATCCTGCGTGCGGTTGATCCCGACCACTTTTGGTATCAGGTCATGGGTTGCCATTGGAATCCTCCATCTGTACGTTTGATGTGTCCGAGCCCGGGAGAGGGCGCGTGCGGACAAACCACCAGCGCATCAAGCCCGGCTGCGAATGGGAAGAAATTCGCGCGGGTGCGGGGCGTGATATCCGGATGGGTATCGAAGCTGCTGACCCAGTCGGGATGCGAGAAGTGCAAAGGGTGATGGCAGAGATCGCCAAGATAGATCGCATGATGTCCCTGCGACTCGATCAGCACGCTGGTGTGGCCCGGCGTATGGCCTGGCGTGGGCTTCAAGCGCACCTCGGGGGTGAGGTTCTGTTCGCCTTGCACGAGGGTGAGCATGCCGAGCGTCTCAAGGGTGCCGATCTGTTCGTCGAACTCCGGTACGTGTCCCGGGCCGTGGAACCAGTCCCATTCGGCGCGGGCGAGATGGTATTGCGCATTCGGGAACGTCGGACGGCGCCGACCATCCTGCAGCAGCGTATTGCGCTTGATATGGTCGCCGTGGGCGTGGGTGATGACCACTTTGGTGACCTGTTCGCGCCGGTACCCGGTACGGCCCAACTCTTCGAGCAGGTGGCCGGTTTTGCCGCCATGTGTTTCGTCACCATAGCCGGTGTCGATCACGATCAGGTCCGTGGGAGTCTTCAACAACCCGTAGTTGTGCCCGACCGGAATTTTTCCTTCGGTATCGGCGTCGAGGAATTGTCGCCATACCGCTTCGGGGACGTTATTGAAGAAGACGCGTGCGGGAAAGCACCACGTACCGTCGTCGAGAGTGGTGAGTTCGAGCTG
>JAQGMD010000335.1 GCA_028292565.1 Burkholderia sp.
GGCGCTCGCGCTGTCTTCCGTGACCCAGAAGTCGCGTTGGTATTACCCGGTCTTGCTACTTGGAATGATTGGCGCCGCGATGTTTTACGGGGACGGCGTTATTACGCCTGCCATCTCGGTTTTGTCCGCGATTGAAGGCCTTGAAGTGGCCACACCCGCGTTCACACCTTACGTAGTTCCCTTGACCGTCGCGGTACTGGTCGCGCTGTATATGCTGCAGTACCGGGGTACGGCCGGCATCGGAAAATGGTTCGGCCCCATCGTTTTGGTCTGGTTTATCGCGCTCGGCGCCATGGGGATTGTTAACATCGTTGCGAATCCAGCCATTCTGGCCGCGCTCAATCCACTTCATGCTGTGCGCTTTCTCGCGCAAAACGGCTGGCTCGCGTTTGTGGCCCTCGGCGCGGTTGTACTCGCCTTTACTGGCGCGGAAGCGTTGTACGCCGACATGGGGCATTTCGGACGAAAGCCGATCCGGCTCGCCTGGTTTTTGGTTGTCTTTCCCGGACTTGCACTGAATTACCTTGGTCAAGGTGGGCTATTGTTGTCGAATCCGGATGCCGTGTCGAATCCGTTCTACCAGCAGCTTGGACCGTGGAGCATTTATCCCCTGGTGGTTCTTTCGACCCTGGCCACCGTCATCGCGTCGCAGGCAACGATCTCCGGCACTTTCTCGATGACGCAGCAAGCCATTTCACTCGGCTTCCTGCCGCGCATGCGCGTGCTCTATACCTCTGAACGGGAAATTGGACAAATCTACATCCCGGTCGTCAATTGGATGCAGTGTGTTGTCGTCATTCTTGCGGTCGCCGGTTTTGGCTCGTCGACCAACCTCGCTGCAGCGTACGGGATCGCCGTAACCGTAACGATGCTGATGACAACGATACTGACGTTCTTTGTTATTCGCTACAAATGGCGCTACAACCTGCTGCTGTGTTGGGCGGCCACGGGATTTTTTCTCGCCATCGACTTCGCCTTCTTTTCGGCGACCACACTGAAAATCCTGCATGGTGGATGGTTTCCGTTGGCGCTAGGAGCGACCATGGTTTTTATCATGCTGACCTGGAAAACCGGACGGGAACTGGTGTTTGACAATCTGACAAAGCACGCTATTCCCCTCAACACTTTTCTTCAATCGCTCTTTTTAAGCCCGCCCCACCGCGTCCCCGGCACTGCGGTCTTTTTCCGGGCGGAGGGCGATGGCGTGCCACATGCAATGCTGCACAACCTGTTGCATAACAAGATACTTCACGAACGTACCGTATTCCTGACAGTGTTCAATGCCGACATTCCGACGATACCTCCTGCTGAACGGGTGAAGGTTGAACCACTGGGCCATCAGTGCTACCAAATCAACGTATTCTACGGATTCAAGGATGAGAGGGATATTCCACAAGCGCTTGAGATCTGTACATATCAGGGCCTGGAGTTCGACCCGATGGAGACGTCATTCTTTGTCGCACGCCATAACGTGATTCCGAGTATAGGCAGCGGCATGGCGTTATGGCGCGAGTCGTTGTTTGCGGCGATGTCACGTAATGCGCGGGATGCCGCTGACTATTTTCGTGTGCCACCGAATCGCGTTATTGAATTGGGA
The DNA here is from genome assembly GCA_028292565.1 of Burkholderia sp. The sequence continues at coordinate 1,598 of JAQGMD010000335.1, forward strand.
GCCCAGATCGAGATCTGACCTGCAATAACTGGAAAGGCTTAAAATCGGAAGCATTGATTAACACGCGTTGCCCTTGAAACCGGGGATACGGCCCGATGAAAAACAGACAGGAAGATTCTTCACCGGTGGATGATGCGGCGCGGCCGCTGAAACGGATTGATCGCGGATTTGCGGCGCTTACCGGCATCGATAAGGACGTTGCCAAACAATTGTCGATCGCGTCGCCTGCACCGGACTTTCGCGGTAAGCCTGGGCGTTCGGCCGGCTTCATTTGGGCGGTCGTGGCGTGTTTACTTACCACCGTATTGGCACTCCCCTTTCGCGGTTTGCTCGATCCGACCAACGTGGTAGTGCTGTACCTGCTGGCCGTGGTTCTCGTCGCGGTTCGATTTGGTCGCGGGCCGGGCATTTTTGCGTCGGTTCTAGCCGTCCTGATATTCGATTTCTTCCTGGTTCGGCCGTACCAATCGTTGACTGTCGCTGACACGCAGTATCTTTTGACGTTTGGGGTCATGCTCACTGTGGCCCTTATCATCAGCAGCCTGGCGGCAAACCTGCGCGAGCAAGCGAGGATAGCGTATTACCGCGAGCGGCGGACCAATGCATTGTTTGATCTTTCCAAAGCTTTGTCTGCCGCCCTGACAGTCGAACAGATCATCGATGTCGCCACGCACCATGTCGAAGCTATGTTCCAGGCGAGCGCGGCGCTTCTGCTGCCTGACGAGCACGGAAAACTGCAGCCTTCCGCGGCTGGAAAGAACGCGCGCCCGTTTGTGTCCCCAGTCGCGCTCCATAGTGCGCAAGCGGTTTTTGACAGCCCGCTGACATCGAGCCCGGATAGCACTGTCAAGACATCGGGCCGCGTGCTTTACTTGCCATTACATGCGCCGACGTGTATCAGAGGGGTACTCGCTGTCATATCTGGGGATACGCGACGATTGCTCCTGCCGGAGCAACAACGCCTTCTACAGACCTGTGCTGCGCAAATCGCCCTGGCTTTGGAGCGCGTCCATTACGTTGACGTAGCAAAGGATGCCCTCGTCTCCGTGGAGTCGGAGCGACTGCGTAATTCGTTGCTGAGTGCGATCTCGCATGACGTACGCACGCCGCTTACTGCAATTGTCGGGTTGTCGAGCACGCTCGTCACCCAGCGGTCCCTGTCGCAGGACATGCGCGAGGAACTGATAGGAGCGATACAGGAAGAGGCGCTGCGCATGAGTAACCTGGTGACTAACCTCCTCGACATGGGAAAGTTACAGGCTGGTGGCGTCAGGTTGAATCGGCAGTGGCAGATGCTGGAAGAAGTAGTGGGCAGCGCACTGGGCCAGTTATCGCGGTCTTTGAACGGACGCGGTGTCGATCTGGCGCTGCCACCGGGGCTGCCGCTGCTCAATTTCGATGCGGTGCTGATTGAAAGGGTGCTTTGCAACATTCTGGACAACGCGGTCCGGTATTCCACACCCGCTACCCCGATCCGCATTGCCGCTTTACTTAATGGCGATGAAATACAAGTGTCAGTTGAAGACCGCGGCGCCGGCGTACCGGCTGGTTCAGAGGAGGCGATTTTTGCGAAGTTTGTGAGGGGAAACCCGGAGTCCGCGCATGCCGGCGCCGGATTGGGCCTGTCCATTTGTCGTGCGATTATCCACGCGCATGGCGGGCGCATCCGGGTCGACAACCCACACGGCACCGGTGCGCGCTTTGTATTCACGCTTCCACTGGGGTCGCCACCTGATTACGAAGAATGTTCGGAGTCCATCGAGTTGAACAGGACGGACTCCGCGGCATGAGTGAACCGGAAATCCGCATCGTCATCGTTGAGGACGAAAAGCAAATTCGTCGGTTTCTGCGCATGACACTGGAAGCCGAAGGCATGCGCGTCAGCGAGGCGGGGACTGCCGGGCAAGGTGTGGCGGAAATCAGGGCCCATCAGCCGGACCTGGTTATTCTCGACCTCGGTCTGCCAGACTGTGACGGGATCGAGGTGATCCGTCAATTGCGGACGTGGACAACGCTTCCGATCCTGGTTCTGTCGGCTCGCGGCGAGGAAACGCAAAAGGTAAACGCGCTGGATTCCGGTGCTGACGACTACCTGACTAAGCCGTTTGGAAATGCGGAGCTGTTGGCACGCATCCGTGTCCATCTACGCAGGCGCGCGAATGGCGGTGCGCAGGCAGCTGAGCCGGTATTCCATTTTGGTGAGGTAGTGGTCGATCTTTTACAGCGCCGCGTTACCCGTAGCGGTCAGGAAGTGCATCTCACACCGATCGAGTATCGGCTGCTGGCGACGCTGGTTCGTAGTGCCGGCAAAATGCTTACCCACGCGCAGTTGCTACGGGAGGTGTGGGGCCCCGGGCACTCCGAACGCAGTCACTACCTGCGGATTTACATGGGCCACCTGAGGCAAAAGCTGGAAAGCGATCCGGCTCGGCCTCGACATATATTGACTGAGACCGGTGTCGGATATCGACTTGTCAGCGACTAAGGACCCGGGCCCTAAGGTCCGGCGCAGGCCACCTCACAGGATAAAGGTTTTGAAGATCAGCCCGGCGACCGCGCAAGCGGCCAGCACGTGAATCACGCTGCGCTTGAACCGGAACAACGCGATGAAGGCGGCCAGGACGATCAATGCCGACACCCAGTCGAACGGCCCCGCGAAGCCCTTGGGCCAAAGGACGTGGTAAGCAAAGAACAGTGCCAGGTTCAGGATCACCCCGACCACTGCCGCAGTGATTGCCGCCAATGGCGCTGTGAACTTCAGATTCCCGTGGGTGGATTCGACCAGCGGTCCACCGGCCAGGATGAAGAGGAACGAAGGCAGGAAGGTGAACCACGTTACCAGCGTCGCTGCGACAGCCCCTGCGACGAACAGCATGTCCGGACCGAACAATGCTTTGACGTACGCGCCGACGAAGCCGACGAAGGCCACCACCATGATGAGCGGGCCGGGATTCGCTTCACCCAGTGCGAGACCGTCGATCATCTGGGTCGGTGTGAGCCAGCCGTAATGACCGACCGCGCCCTGGTAGATGTATGGCAGAACCGCATAAGCACCGCCGAATGTCAGCAAGGCCGCTGTGGTGAAGAACCAGCCCATCTGCGTCAGGGTGTGATCCCATCCGCAGACGATCATCAGCACTGCCATTGGAACCAGCCATAGCAAACCGCCGACTACGGCGACCCGCAGCAAACCGGACCAGCGGAACCGGGCGTGTTCCGGGGTTGGCGTGTCGTCGTCGATCAGCGCGGGACCGAACGATTTATCAGCGTTGCCATGACCACCTCCCGCCTTGAACTTGTCCGGCGCAACGCGGCCGCCGACGTAGCCGACCACAATTGCGGCTGCAACGATGACGGGGAACGGTACGTTCAGCGCGAAGATCGCCACAAATGCAGCGGTCGCAATGGCCCACATCACATTGTTCTTCAGAACCCGTGAGCCGATCCGATGCACCGCCATCACGACGACAGCAGTGACCGCCGGCTTGATGCCGTAAAACAGCCCGGCGACCAACGGCACGTCGCCGAACGCGATGTAAACCCATGACAGCGCGATCAGAAAGAAGAGTGAAGGCAGTACGAATAGTGCACCGGCGACGATGCCGCCCCAGGTCCGGTGCATGAGCCAGCCCATATAGGTGGCGAGCTGCTGCGCTTCGGGGCCGGGTAGCAGCATGCAGTAGTTAAGCGCGTGAAGAAAACGCTTTTCGCTGATCCAGCGTCGTTCCTCGACCAGCTCCCGGTGCATGATCGCAATCTGCGCTGCCGGGCCGCCAAAGCCGATGAAGCCCAGCTTCAGCCAGAGTCGGAACGCTTCCCGGAAGGTGATGGGAAACGACGGGTTTGCGGTTTTGTCCATTTGGATCACTTGGGTCTTACTCATTCAGCAGCTACTTCCTTTTCAAAGGCGGTCAGCAGCCCGTCGAACACACTAGTGGCTGCTGCGAGGAATTGATCGTCATCGTCAATGGCTTCGCGCAAGCCAGCCAACACACATTCAATGCCGGTGGATTCCGGCGGCTGAATGCCGCCGACGTCAAGGTAATGGACCAGCGCCCCGATACGGTTGAGGGCCGGCTGGCCCAGCGCGAAACTTGCCAGCAGCACCTCGAAAGTCACGCGGTCCCCGATATGCGTGAAGGTGGCGTCATCGAAATCGAAACTGAGTACGTCTGCAGGGCAATCCGCAGGCGACGCCAGCCACACGAAACGCGCGTTGCGGTCGATAAAGCGGCGGATCAGCCATGCGCTCGCGACACGGTCTGCCCACAAGTGATGCCGGGTCGCCCAGGTACGCCCCTGATATTCCCGCAAGTCACGCCGCGCGATCGCGGTGTTCACGGTATTCACGGTGACATGCGGCTCGCCTGGCGACAGTATGGTTTCTGCCGCGGTGACGAAGTCCTTCCAGACGCCTTCCGCGTCCGCGCTCCCCTCACTTGGAAAGTAGTCAGTTCCCCGGACCGTTTCATAATCGCGCCGCAATTTGCGGAGCATGCGGTTGATTTCCTGCGGAGTTGACCCGGACAGGGTTTTGCGGGCGTCCGCGACCCCCTTTACCCATTCTGCATAGTCGGCGCTGCGGTCGAACAGCGCGCGGTAGGCATCGTTTTCCTGATCGGACTGGGCATAGACGGTCAACAACCATGCGCTGCCGCCCTCCCTCACCGCTTCTTCCGACAAATCGGTCAATTGCTGCCGTAGCGCGGCTTGATACGGTAACAAATACGCTCCGTCCCGGAGGGCGCCACAACCGAGCGCCTTAAGAGCACGCCAAACCCGCATGCGTGCTGTAGCGCTATTCGACGGAAGGCTTACAACGAGCAGCAGCCACTGTGAACCGGGATCATCCATGCCCGCATCATATATGAATGTTGCGACCATTACAAAGTATGTCGCGATAACTACATTAGAGTCGCGGAGCGATAGAAAATATTCGTTGGAGGTGGAGCGAATTCTGATGCGACTGATCTAAGAAATGCGTACAGACACGGCAGCGTAAGAATGAAGCGCCCGCCGGGCAGCAGGCGCAGGTCTTCGCGAGGAGAGTCCCGTCATGGACCTCTTGGACTGGATTACCGCGGCATTGACGGTAGTCGGTGTCGTTGCAGCATTCATTTTTCCGATCAATAAGGAAACGGACCGGAAATAACACGCAGAGCGCGACGCACGGCGGCTCTGTCACCGCATTTCGCGCTACTCTTTCGCGCATGGCTCTCCGCCAGCGACGCCGAACAGCACTATCCCCAGGCCGTCAGCCCGCCGGGCTGGCTCCGATTTTTGCAACGAGCAACCGGTCAATCCGGTTACGGTCCATATCGGCGACTTCGAAGCGGTGCCCTTCCCATTCGAAATGCTCGGAAATCTTCGGAACGTGGCCCAGCCAGGTCATCACAAACCCCGCCAGCGTATGGTAGTTGCCCGATGCTTCTTCAGGGAAGCGAACGTCGGTCTCAAGCAGTTCCCGGAAACGATCGAGGGATATGCCGGCATCCAGTGACCAGGATCCGTCTTCACGACGCACGGCGTCTTCCTGACGATTTTCATCAACAACCGAAACATCGCCGACCAACTCACCCATCACGTCGCTCAAGGTCACCATGCCTTCGATCTCGCCGTATTCGTCGATGATCAATGCAAGCTCTGCACGATTTTTCTTGAACGTCTCCAGCAACTTCATGGCGCTGATCGATTCCGGCACGAACAGCGCCGGCTTGATTGCGGCGGCAATATCAATCGCTTGCCCACGGATGGTCTGTTCAAACAAGTCGCCGGAATGAATCACGCCAACGATATTGGTAACGCCGCCCTTGCACACCGGGAAACGGTTGTACGGGCTCTCCGCGATTTTCATCAGATTCACATCAAGCGCGTCGTCCAGGTCGATGTAATGAATATCCATGCGCGGCGTCATCAATGCCGCGACCGACTGGTCGTCCAGGCGCAGTGCCCGCGTGACGATATCGTGCTCGGTTTTTTCAAAGACACCGGCGTCGGTGCCTTCCCTTAGCATTCCGGCGATTTCTTCTTCGGTGATGACGTCCTCTTTCTTTTTATGCAGGCCGAGGATCTGCAGCATGAAATCGGTTGCCATGGTCAATAGTTTGACGAACGGTCCCATCGCCCGTGACAGGAGGTGCATCGGCTGCGCAACTACAGCGGCAATGGCCTCCGGATACTGCATCGCGATACGCTTCGGCACCAGTTCGCCGAGGATGATGGACGCAAAGGTGATCCCGATCACCACGACGCCGAGCGCTACTTCTCGCGCATACTCGCCGACGACGGGAAGCGGGGCCAATTCGGGCGCCAGCTTCGCAACCAATGACGCTTCACCGAATGCACCATTGAAAATGCCGATCAGCGTAATGCCGACCTGCACAGTGGAGAGAAACCGACTCGGATGCTCGGCGAGTTCCAGTGCTTTGCTCGCGCCGCGACTGCCGCTTGCCGCCAATTTCTGCAAGCGCATCCGTTTCGATGAGACGACCGCAATCTCCGACATCGCAAAGATGCCATTGAGAAGAATGAGCCCGAGAATGATCAATATGTCCACTACTGCAGGATGGCACGGTTATCCCGTCGATCCCTGTTGTTAACGAACCGGCATTGTACGCACACCATCTTGGATACGTTTGGATGCTTGTCGTTTTCCTTCCTGTTTTTACGAAGGTTCCTTCAAGTCGTATCCTCTGTTGCGCACTCAAGTGCACCGCTATTATTGATTCTCCGAAACGAAAGGAGTGTCTGATGAAACCCAATGTCATCATCATCGCAAAAGGTGTGTCACTGAGCCGCACATTGCGCGAATACATCGTGCGGCGTCTTCGCTTTGCGCTCAACGGCACCCCAGACAATACAGAGTTCATTACTGTGCGCATCAACGACCAGAATGGGCCGAAAGGCGGGGTGGATAAGCACTGCCGGATTCATCTGGCGTTGCCGGGACGGGCTGCGATTGTTATCACTGAGAAGGCTTCCGATATCATCGCGGCCGTTAATGTCGCGGCACATCGTGCTGCAATTGCGGTGACGCGTTCGCAATCACGGGCAAAAGTCATCGCCCATTCGAAATTCAGCATCGTCATACCCGACCCTGCGCTACCTTAAGGAGCTTTAGCGGAGGTGCAGACGCCGATGCTATTCAAGGCCGCCGTCACGGCGGCCATTGTCCACTGATCACGAAAGAAACTACTATGCTTGACTGCGATAGCAGATTGATGGCGCGGGTCTCGGTGGTACCGGTTTGATCGGCAGTGCCGGTGTTTTGATGGCTGCCACCTGACGAAGCTATTTGAGCCAGGAAGTGACCCTGAACCCAGTAACGTCATTAAAGAACCGGCCACAACGTAGAGTGCGCAATATGAAATGACAACGAGCCAGCGGTCGCCATTGTCGACCAAGCGACTGGCCGCACCGTGTGAATAGCTGCTATGTGAGGCCCTCTTTCGGGGGCCTGACTTTCTGTTTCGAGCTTCGAATCCCGCATGGCTCGCATCGATCAGTGCTTCTGACTGATGGGCACTCAGTAAACGTCATCGCAGAAAACTTGAAATCCATGCTAAAAACATGAATCAGGTACCAACGTCATCCACCTCTACTTCTACGAGCGGATTTAACGCCTAACGTAATCTTCTCCATGAACTTAACCAATAACTCGACTTGGCCCCTTATTTTCTCCTGTTGGTTAGTCGCGACCATTTCTACTTTGGGAGCGCTATTCCTGGGAGAAGTCATGGGCCTGACACCTTGCGTGTTGTGCTGGTATCAGCGCATTTGCATGTTCCCGCTAGTTTTCATATTGGCCGCTGGTCTCTTTCCGCTTGACGCCAAAGTCGTGCGATATGCGTTTCCGCTGGCGATAACTGGGTGGGGAATCGCAGTGTTCCATCTTCTGCTTGCCGAGGGAGTTATTCCGGAGACCATTACGCCGTGTACGCAAGGGGTACCATGTTCCGAGCTCCAGATAGAATGGTTTGGCTTTGTAACCATTCCCCTGCTCTCTGTTGCTGCATTCTCGGCGATTAACGCACTCCTGATTGCCACTTACTTCAAGGCTTCAAAATGAAACAAAAAACTATTTTCATCGCGACCGCGGTCCTGTTGGTGGTGGCGTTTGGATTCGGTGTCCAATTTTACAAAGGCCAAAAGGCCGAACAAGCCACGCAAGCTACGCTGCAAAATCGGGATGCGCTTGTCCGCTTCCATTCGCCCACCTTAGGCGATGCCAGTGCTCCGGTGCATATCGTCGAGTTTCTCGATCCCGCGTGTGAGTCGTGCCGCGCCTTCTATCCGTTCGTAAAAGAGCTGATGGCCGCACATCCCGGGGTGCGCTTGTCTATCCGGTATGCGCCATTCCATAAAGGCTCTGATGAAGTAGTAAAGGCGCTTGAAGCAGCGAGAAAACAAGGAAAATATTGGGAGGCGCTCGAAGCTTTGCTCGCGGCGCAACCGTTGTGGGCTCCGGACCACACGGCACACCTGGGGTTGGTGTGGCCACATCTGGAAGCCTTGGGCCTGAATATGGAACGTCTCAAGGAAGACATGAAGTCGCAAGAAATCGTGCGGTTGATTGCACAGGACCTCGAGGACGTAAAAGCCCTCGATGTACGGGGGACGCCAACGTTTTTCGTCAACGGAAAGCCGTTGCCATCTTTTGGGCCTGAACAGTTGCAAAGACTGGTTAAAGAAGAGCTGGCGAATGCGAGTAGCGCAAAGTAGCTGGAAACGGCTGAGCTTTCTGGCATAGGCCTTTCCGCTGAAGCGTCAATTTTCGCGGAGTACCCAAGCGTGTTTCAGTTTCGGTTTCATGGATTCAAAGACGCTTCAACTCAATGGTTGCTGTTTCGCGCTCCGGGCTTGCGGGTGCCTTTGCGGTTTTCAATTCCTGGCGCGCCTGCACAATCACCGTGCGTGCTGCGGTCAATCCCAATACGCCCATGATGGTAGCGACAACAATGTCCGGCCAGCCGGCGCCGGCGCCAAATACGCCGAGGGCCGCGATCAGCACCGCAATGTTGCCGATTGCATCATTACGGGTGCAGAGCCAGACCGATCGCATATTGGCGTCGCCGTTACGGTAGGCAAACAGCAGCACCGCCACGGACAGGTTCGCCAGCAGCGCCAGCGCACCGATGAAACCCATGGTCGAGTGGTCCGGCACGACACCGCGCATCAGGTTCCAGAGCGTCGCGCCCAACACGAAGAGGCCGTAGCCGCCCATGGATAGTCCCTTGACCAGCGCCGCACGCGAGCGCCAGATCGGGGCAAGGGCGAGCACGAAGAGGGACAAGCCATAGTTGGCCGCATCACCGAAAAAGTCGACCGCGTCGGCCAGTAGCGACACCGAACCGGCCCGCCAGCCGCCGGCCAGCTCCACCGCGAACATCGCGGCATTAACGAATAAAGCGATCCAAAGGATCCGGCGATATTTCGGATCGACCGGCGGTTTTTCTGCGGAACATACTCCGCTGCAGCAATCCGACATGGCGCGCTCCTTTACGTTATATTGCTATTAGATACCCTCTAGTAGCTAGAGGGTCAAGCGCAAGTTTCAGGATTGAAATTGGAAGGAGCAGCCATGTCGGGCAATTTGAAGATTGGAGACTTGGGAAAGCGCACCGATTGTCCGGTCGAGACGATTCGTTATTACGAGCAGGAAGGTCTGTTACCGGCGCCGGCGCGTTCGCAAAGCAATTACCGATTGTATGGGGACGCGCATGTGGAACGGCTGCAGTTTATCCGCCACTGCCGATCGTTGGACATGACGCTGGATGAGATTCGCAGCTTGCTGCGGTTTCGGGACGCGCCGGAAGACAACTGTGAAGAAGTCAACCTGCTGCTGGACCAGCATATTTGGCATGTCGCGCGACGTATCGCAGAATTGCAAGCGTTGCAGGATCAGCTGCAAACATTGCGGAGCCAGTGTCACATGGCGCAGTCAGCGAAAGACTGCGGGATACTACAAAGCCTGGCCAGTACAGAAAATGCACCGGTCAACCTTGGCACGCATAGCG
>JAQGMD010000403.1 GCA_028292565.1 Burkholderia sp.
TCGACATCTTTGCGCATCTGGTCCAGGCCACTGGACGCCGCGACGGCTTTGCGTATTTGCTCAGCCCCGCCAAGTGCCTCGACATCTTTGCGCATCTGGTCCAGGTCACTGGCTGCCTTGACAGCCTTGCGTATTTGCTCTGCCTCGCCAAGTGTCTTGACGTCTTTGCGTATCTGGTCGATGCCACTGGCTGCTGCGACGGCTTTGCGTATTTGCTCGGCCCCACCAAGTGCCTTGACGTCTTTGCGCATCTGGTCGATGCCACTGGCCGCCGCGACGGCTTTGCGTATTTGCTCAGCCCCGCCAAGTGCCTCGACATCTTTGCGCATCTGGTCCAGGCCACTGGCTGCTGCGATGACTTTGTGTATTTGCTCTGCCTCGCCGAGTGTCCCGATATCTTTGCGCATCTGCTCCGGATCGCTGGCCACCGTGACGTCGTTGGGTATTTGTTTGGCCGCGCCGATCACTGCGGAGGTCTCGTTCAAGGATACGGTTGCCCCAAGCGCGGAGAGTAGTTGCATTAACCGCTCGAAACTTACCAAGCCCGGCGCTGCCTCGATTTCGGCAATACGAGCTTGACTCACGCCGATGAGGGCTCCGACCTGAGCTTGTGTCAGGCCGCGTCTCTTCCTTAACGCTCGAAGATGTTGGCGCAGTTGGGCGGGGAAGCGGATGGGATAGCCATTCGTCATAATCGGCTCAGTATATAAGCTATCGCCTTTAATGTCCAAATATAAGGCACGGCGAGTATTTTCTAATTATAAGTCATGCGTTATATTTACGCGGTATAAGGCACGGCCGATATTTCGGGAGCCACTCTCGTGGCGAGTCCATCTTTAAAACACTCCTCAAGTGCCTTCTCCGCTACACGGACCGGAAATTTCATTGTCTGGGATACGGCAAATGCCCGGACTTGGATTCGGACTCCGCGTCTACGCCTCTGGCGCGAAGCGAACGACGCCAACGACGCAATTCAGTGACCCGCCTTGGTTTCGGGAAACGATTGAATCGAAACAATCGCAGGGGCCTTCGGAGGTACGATTAAGCACTGTGGCAACCTTATTGGACGCGATGACCTGTTCGATTGCATGCCGGATCTTGGTATCGAGCGAATAGACACTGGAGGGAGTCGCTCAGTCGGAAAACGCGTCGAACATAACGCCACGCAGCCACTGATTGCCGGGTTCCCTGTGGAACCGGGCATGCCAGAAAAGATTGATCCCGATCTCGGGCATCGTGATCGGATGCTCTACATACTTTAGCCCGAATGGGGTCGCCGACTCCTTCGCATAACCGAACGGGACGGTCGCCACCATGTTGGTCGTCCGGAGGATATGACCGACTGCCAGGAAGTGCGGCACTGTCAGCCGTACTTTCCGGCGCACGCCTTTGCGCTCAATCGATTCATTCACTTCCGCATGACCCGATTCCGGCGATATGACGACCACGTGGTCGGCCGCCGAAAATTCATCAAGTGTGATCGGACCCTTGTCCAGCGCATGGCCCTCGCGGAACATGCACACATAGCGCGCCTTGAACAGGCGGCGTTGAAAATAGCCCGACTTCAGTTGCGGCAGCAGTCCGACAGCGAGATCGACATGACCCGCTTCCATCTCATTTTGCAGATTGATGGTCGTATTGCGAACCGTACTGATCGACACGCCCGGGGCGGTGCGTTCCAGCTTGTCCATCAATGAAGGCAAGAAGCTGATCTCCCCGACGTCACTCATCCCTATGGTGAACGTGCGGCTGCTGCGGGACGGATCGAACGTCACGTGGTGGTTCAGCGTGCTATGGATGGTGCCAAGCGCATAGGCGATCGGTTCCGCCAACTGAACTGCATAGGGCGTCGGCTCCATCCCGCGCGAGGTGCGTAGAAACAGTTCGTCCCCCAACAACTTCCTCAGCCGGTTGAGCGCATTGCTCACGGCGGGCTGTGTCAACCCAAGCTTCGCGGCCACCGCCGACACCCGGCGCTCCTGCAAAACCTCGTTAAACACCACCAAGAGGTTCAAATCCACGTCTTTTAAGTCCACGATATGACCAATATTCACGAAATGAATGGGCTGAATTCACAGCACGCTATATATCAATACTACCGGGATTCATATAATTCCGCCGAAGCACAACACTTTCCGAGCAAGGCAAATCATGGAACTCGTCGTACAACCGATAGGCCGCACGATCGCTGTGACCCCCGGCGCCAATCTCCTCGAGACGCTGCGGGAGCACCACGTTCCGGTGTCCTATAGCTGCACGTCAGGCCGATGCGGCACCTGTCGCTGCAGGGTCCTCACCGGGAACGTCCTGGAATCGGGCGGCGAAGAAAAAATCACGAACCCGAACGAAGAGCGCCATGTGCTGGCCTGCATGAGCGTGTTGACGGAAAGCTGCACGATCGAGATCCCGGAGCCCGACGAAGTGGTCATCCATCCGGCGCGTATCCTCAAAGCCACCATCGTGGCAATCGAGGACATGACGCACGATATCAAGCGCCTGCGGCTGCGCGCGAATAAACCGCTGTCATTCTCGCCCGGGCAGTATGCGATGCTGCAGTTCAGCCCTGAGCACGTGCGCCCCTATTCCATGGCCGGTCTGTGCGAAGACGAAGAACTTGAGTTCCATGTGCGCCTGGTGCCGGAAGGCCGTGTCACCGGCTACATCGCCAATGAATTGAAAGCAGGGGACTCGGTGCGGGTCAGTGGCCCGCTTGGCACTGCCTACCTGCGCAAGACACACGAAGGCCCGATGCTTTGCATAGCGGGCGGGACCGGCCTGGCACCCGTGCTGTCCATCGTGCGGGGTGCGCTGGCGGCCGGCATGACAAATCCGATACACGTGTATTTCGGCGTCCGCTCGCCGCAAGACATTTATGGCGCCGGATGGCTCCACGAGTTGGCCGAACAGCATTCCAACGTGCAAATTCACATCGTGGTCACCACGGGCACCGACGATACGCAGCTGCGTAGCGGATTGGTGACGGACGCCGTTGCGCAGGACTGGGACAGCCTTGCCGGCTGGCGCGCCTACCTGTGCGGTGCGCCGCCGATGGTGGAAGCCGCGACTTTTTTAGTCAAGCAAAAAGGCGTGCCGGCGGAGCATATCCACGCGGACGCCTTTTATAACAGCGCTACCTGAACCCCTACGAGCTTCGTACGACTTTGACCAACCTATAGGAACCACCCATATGTCGGAGACCACCATCAAACCCGTCACCATCCAGTGGCCGACCACCGACGTTTCGCGCGTCCCGTTCGGCATCTTCACCGACCCGGACCTGTACGACCAGGAGCAAAAGACGCTGTTCCGCGGACCGACCTGGAACTTCGTCGCGATGGAAATCGAGATCCCGAAACCGGGCGATTACAAAACCACCTTCGTCGGCGACACGCCGGTGGTGGTGGTGCGCGACCAGGAGGGCAAAGTCAATTGCGTGGTCAACCGCTGTGCACACCGCGGCGCAACACTGCTGTTCGATGGCAGCGGCAACACGGAGGACTTCACTTGCGCTTATCACAACTGGCGTTACGACCTGACCGGCGACCTGAAGAGCGTGGCTTTCCAGCACGGCGTACGCAAGGTCGGCGGCATGCCGGCGGACTTCAATATATGCGACCACAACCTGACCAAGGCCCGCGTCGAAGTTTTCCAGGGCCTGGTGTTCGCGACCTTCTCGGATGAGACACCGCCGCTGCAAACCTATCTCGGCGAAAGAATGTCTTCGCACATCTCGCGCGTGTTCAATCGTCCGGTGCAGATCCTCGGCACCTATTCGCAAATCCTGCACAGCAACTGGAAGCTGTACATGGAGAACGTGAAGGACTCCTACCACGCCAGCTTGCTGCATACGTTCTTCACCACCTTCAAGTTGAATCGCCTGTCGATGGAGGGCGGCGTGCTGGTCGACGGCGATGGCGCGCACCACATCAGCTGGTCCAAGCGCGGTACTGATTCCGCAGCCGGCACCGAATATGAAAAAGCCGGTGAACTGCGTGCGCAGATGGATGACTTCACGCTGGCTGACTCGAGCCTGCTCAAGGCATGGGGCGAATTCGATGATGGCATCACGCATGCCATTCAGTCGGTGTTCCCGACCTTCGTGCTGCAGCAGATCCAGAACTCGCTGGCGATACGCGTTCTGATCCCGCACTCGGTCGACAAGTCGGAACTGTTCTGGATCCTGTTCGGCTATGAGGACGATACGCCTGAGCAACGCGACATGCGCCTGCGGCAGAGCAACCTGGTCGGCCCGGCTGGTTTCGTGTCGATGGAAGACGGCATCATCGGCGAATTCGTCCAGCGCGGCATTCGTCGTGAAACCGAACACAACGCGGTGCTCGAAATGGGCGGTCGCGAGGTCGAGGACCAGCAGTCGCGCGTCTCGGAAGCAGCGGTTCGCGGCTTCTGGCAGGCGTATCGCCAGCGCATGGGCATCTAATCAGAAAAACAGGGATATCAATGGAAAAACTTATCACCCCGGAAGTCGTGCAGAGCGTCGAGCAACTGCAAATGGATTACGTCAACTGCATCGATGAAGAGCGCTATCAGGAGTGGCCGGAATTCTTTGCCGAAAAGTGCCTGTACCGCATCATTTCGCGCAACAACCATCGCAAGGGGATGACCTTCGGTTTCATGTTTTGCGACAGCCGCGGCATGGTGCGCGACCGTATCGCTTCCATGAAGAGCGCGAACATTTTCGAGCCGCATACCTACCGCCATGTGCTCAGCCGCAGCACGGTTACGGACGGCGGCGACGGCACGCTGATCGCGAAGACCAGCTACATTGTTGCCCGCATCATGCACGATGGCGCGCACGAACTGTTCAGCACCGGCAGCTACGAAGATCGCATCGCCACCGAGAACGGAAAACTGCTGTTCAAGGAAAGGATTGTTGTGACCGATTCCGGCCGCATCGACGCGCTGCTCGTCATCCCATTGTGAGAGGCTGATCGATATGGCGTGGCACAAAGTCGCTGACAAGAATGAACTGATGGATGATGAGGCGATTCCGGTATCGGTAGGCAGCACGATGATCGCGTTGATCAAGCAAGGAGAGCAGGTGTATGGCACGAGCAATGTGTGTACGCACCAGTTCGCACTGATGTCCGATGGATACGTCGAGGACGATTGCATCGAATGCCCACTGCACCAGGCGCGTTTCCATATCGCTACCGGAAAGGCTATGTCCGGACCCGCCTGCCCGGACCTGAAGACTTATGCGGTAAAGATCGAAGATGATCTCGTCTACGTCGACTGTGACTGAGCGGGACAGTTGCACCGGCTCCCACAGAGTGATCTGCGGGAGCCGCGCTCGTTTGATACGAACTGAATAACCAATAGCATCGGAGACACACTCATGTCCATTATTGAAAAACGCCTGATTGAGCTGGGTATCGAATTACCTGCCTTAGGCGAGACGATCGGTACCTTCCGGCATTCCAAACAGGTCGGGCAACTGCTGTTCTTGTCCGGCAAAGGACCGCTTTATCCTGACGGCTTTCGCGCCAAAGGAAAGCTCGGCGACGACATGGTGCTGGATGAGGGCTACAAGCATGCCCGGCACGTCGGCCTGCTGCTGATCGCGGCAATGAAGCAGGCGTTGGGCGGCGATCTCGATCGCGTCGAAAACATAGTGAAGGTATTCGGCCTGGTCAATTCGACGCCCACCTTCGTCGACCACTTCAAGGTGGTTAACGGCTGTTCGGATCTGCTCGTATCGGTGTTCGGTGAAAAAGGCTGGCACGCCAGAACCGCAGCGGGAGCCGCTTCGCTGCCGAACGGTATTCCGGTCGAGATCGAAGCGATCGTCGAGGTTCGCTGAGTTGACGTAAGATTTTTCAGGCCGAGCACCGGTTGGAGGAGACGCCCCCCCGGTCCAGGCTTTATCAGGTGTGGTGACAACATCACAACCGCATCAATTTATCCAAGAAAGAGGAGACCGCCATGTATCGCCGTTCGTTACTTAAGCTTGCAGCCGCTGTGCTGCCATTGCTCGCCATGAGCAATGCATCGGCACAAAATTATCCGAACAAGTCCATCACCCTTGTTGCCCCGTTTTCTGCAGGCGGCGCACTGGATCTGATTGCACGCTCGGTCGCACAAAAACTGAGCGAAGAATGGGGACAGTCGGTCGTCGTGGACAACAAGGCGGGGGCGGCCGGAATCATCGGTACCCAATATGTTGCGCGTTCGGCACCGGACGGCTACACGCTCCTCCTCGGGGCGACGACGACGCATGGCATTAATCCCAGTCTGTACCAGAAGCTGCCCTATGACGCGGTGAAGGACTTCGCACCGGTCTCGCTGGTGGCGACGATTCCTCACATACTGGTCGTCAATCCAAGCCTGCCGGTCAACACGCTCAGCGAGTTCATCAAATACGCGAAGACGAAGCCTGGCCTGGCGTTCGGTTCGGCTGGCATCGGTTCACCGCATCACCTCGCGGGGGAAATGCTGAAGACGCAGGCGCAAATCGACTTGCAGCACATCCCGTACAAGGGATCGGCGCCTGCTATGGTTGCCGTGATGTCGGGTGAGCTCAGTTTCATGTCAGTGGAAATTACCGCTGCAATGCCACACATCAAAGCGGGCAAGCTGAAGCCGATCGCGGTTGCGGCATCCAAGCGCATTCCCGGGATCGACCTTCCCACTTTCGCCGAGTCTGGCATGCCCGGATTTGAGGTGACCGCATGGTATGCGATCTTCGCGCCGGCAGGCACGCCGAAGGACGTGGTCGCAAAGCTCAACAGCGGCATTGTCAAGGCCGTCGGCATGAAGGACGTGAAGGAAAAATTCGATTCGCTCGGTGCGGTGCCAGTTGGCGGTACACCGGATGAATTGGGTGCATACGTCAAGGCAGAAATCGCTCGCTGGGCTGGTGCGGTGAAGTCGTCGGGCGCGAAAGCGGAATAAGTAAACTCCATCGATGGCGCTTCGTTCCCGGGAGGGGCGAAGCGCTTTTTTTATTTGCGTGTGAATGTTGGGATCGGCATTCCAACATACGACGGACGTAGGTTGGGATGAAATCCCGACATTCCTCCTTCGCACGACCGATGGCCTTGATTTTTTGCGACGGCGCTGCGAATCAATTTAGGGCGTGACGCACCACTTTGGCTGGACATGCTTCCTATGCGGGCGTGATATCGCATAGGCGCGCCGCAAAACGCGACTGCTGCACAACATATTCGTGGCACGGAGATTGCGTTAAGGAAAGCGACGCAAGCAAGCATTGCGAAACGCTTTAACCCTCCATGCCAAAGGATCAGTCATGCATCGTCGTTTTTTATTGAAACTTGCAGCTGCTGCACTGCCCTTGCTCACCCTGAGCAGCGCGTTCGCGCAAAATTATCCAAACAAACCAATCACGCTGGTGGCGCCGTTCTCTGCAGGCGGCGCACTCGACCTGATTGCGCGCTCGGTTGGACAGAAGCTGACTGAAGAGTGGGGGCAGTCTGTAGTCGTCGACAACAAGGCTGGCGCAGCCGGCATCATTGGCTCGCAGTATGTTGCTCGTTCCGCTCCTGACGGTTATACACTTCTGCTTGGCGCAACGACCACGCATGGAATTAACCCCAGCCTGTATCAGAAGTTGCCGTATGACGCGGTGAAGGACTTTACCCCGGTGTCACTGGTTGCGACGATTCCTCACATACTCGTCGTCAACCCGAGTGTGCCGGTCAACACCGTCAGCGAATTCATCCAATATGCGAAATCAAAACCGGGCCTGGCATTCGGTTCGGCCGGTATCGGCTCGCCGCATCATCTCGCCGGCGAGATGCTGAAGACGCAGGCGAGAATCGACTTGTTGCACGTTCCGTACAAGGGTTCGGCGCCGGCAATGGTCGCGGTGATGTCTGGCGAGGTCAGTTTCATGTCGGTTGAGATCACCGCCGCGATGCCGCACATCAAAGCCGGCAAACTGAAACCGATCGCGGTCGCGTCCTCCAAGCGTATTGCAAGCATCGATTTGCCGACATTCGCGGAATCGGGCTTGCCTGGCTTTGAAGTGACCGCGTGGTATGCGGTGTTCGCGCCGCAGGGGACGCCGAAAGATGTGGTTGCGAAGTTGAATGGCGCGATCAGCAAGGCGATCGTCATGAAAGATGTGAAGGAGAAGTTTGCTTCGCTCGGCGCTGTGCCGGTCGGTGGCACGCCCGAAGAACTGGGCGTTTACGTCAAGGCCGAACTTGGGCGTTGGTCCGCTGCCGTAAAGTCTTCGGGCGCGAAGGCCGAGTAAAGTCAGGACCGTGGCGCTTCGTCCAGCGCGAGGGACGAAGCGCTGCGGCATTACATCACCTTCTCGTACACGTCAGAGAATTTCTCCCCGTCCCACTGGTAGAGCATCTGGCTCGCGTGCCGGCAATTTGAAACGGCTGTCGTCCGGAATACCGCAACGCATTCGCCTTCAGCCAGGCGTACGCTGTTGTAACTGATGCCATTCGATCCTTGCGTGCGCAATTGCCGGCCCACGGACTGGGATGCGTCATATGACTCCGGATGGTAGATCCGGTGCTTGCAATCCTGCATGCGGAGGTCATGCAATCGGCCTGAGATTTCGACATGGCAGACGCGCATCTGAAGCTGTATGGGTGGTTCATTGGTCGCCGACAGAAACCCGCCCTGATGGTGTTGGGTTTCCGCGATTGCCGTCCTTTTATCCCTGGCCGCATAGAACACGCCATAATTGCCGTCGCTGAACCGGCTGCCGAGCGGATTCAGATGCGTAAACGCCGCCATGATGAGGCCGCTGCCTTCGCCGTACAAACGCTCAGCTTCGGGCACCAGCGCAATATCGCCAACCTCATCGCGGATGCGGTCATTGGTCATCGCTTCGAGTGCATACAGCGCATCGAAGTCATCGGGTATCGCCACGCGCTCGAACAGGCTGATGCTCGGGAAGCGGCTGGGCGCGATGCGATAAGCCGGGTGCCAGTCGAATTGCGCGAGGGGGAAATCAGACTTGATCAAGCCCATCCGCCGCGCATCGCATCCAGGTACTGGCGTACCACGTACAGGTCAGCCACATTGCCGGATAACATGCGCTCCAGTGCACTCTTCCCGCCAAACAGGGGAGCGGTATTCGGCTTTTTGACCCAGGCATCGGCTGCTTTCTGATCCGGTAAAAGAATCTGCAAGGCCTTGTAAATGCCGAGAACGTAGGAAATGCGTTCCAACGTGTCGCGCGCAAGCCGGGTGGCGTCGGGCTGCTTCTTCCACTTGTAGTAGGTTGAGCGCGGTGGATCGCCGAGCAGAGTCAACTGCTGGTCGATATCCAGGCCCCACAGCTGCGCGATATTGTTGAACGCTCGTACCGCAGCAGCCGACATCGCCTCCGGCGTGACAGTACTCTGGGGTTTATTGGCGCGTATGCCCATGGTTGCCCGATCTGCTCGTATCTCCATATGAAATATAGTCTCAAACTAGAAATTGTCCAATAGATAATCCCATTTTGGACATTGGGCCGACAGCGACTGCGCCGTAAAATCGAATGCAATTTTTTGGGCTTTGCCTTGTCAGAATCGACACCGTGGCCGAACGGGCCGCCCAATTCATCGCCGATGCGCGAGCTTCCTATGTCAGGCGTATAATGGCCGGTTTGAAAAAACGCGGTAATTCCGGTCCGTGGCACAGACAGGATGCGCCGGCGAACGCCACCCGTGTGACGTCCTATCCAGTGCGTTGAGTACCAACCATACCTGAAAGAAAAAGCAGGCCTTCCGGATGTAACTCCCTTATGTCGTTGTCCCGAAGGGCTTGCCAAATACCATGTCCGACACCCAGTTAGCACCTATGGAAAATGTAGCGCCTGCCGTCCGTTTCGAAGATTTCGGCCTGGCTCCCGAAATCTTGCGTGCGCTCTCCGACCAGGGGTATATCCATCCGACGCCGATCCAGGCGGAAGCAATCCCCATCGTCATGCAGGGCCGCGACGTGATGGGCGCAGCACAGACCGGTACCGGCAAGACCGCGGGATTCGCGCTGCCTATCATTCAGTTGCTGTTGGCAGGGGCGAGCCACAGCGCTTCTCCCGCGCGCCACCCGGTGCGCGCATTGATTCTGACGCCGACCCGCGAGCTGGCTGATCAGGTGGCCGAAAACGTGAAGGCCTATTCCCGCCATACGCCACTGCGTTCGACAGTCGTGTTCGGCGGCATGGATATGGCGCCGCAGACTGCGGCCCTGCGCGGCGGCGTGGAAATCGTGATCGCCACGCCCGGCCGCCTGCTTGACCATGTACAGCAGAAAACGGTGAACCTGTCGCAGACCGAAATCCTGGTCATGGATGAGGCTGACCGCATGCTGGATATGGGCTTCCTGCCGGACCTGCAGCGCATCATCAACCTGTTGCCGAAAGAACGGCAGAGCCTGATGTTCTCCGCCACATTTTCTCCCGAAATCAAGAAACTCGCGGCGACCTTCCTGAAGAACCCGATGACGATCGAAGTGGCGCGCAGCAATGCCACCGCCGACAATGTCACCCAGGTGATTTACAAGGTGGAGGAAGAGGCTAAGCGCGACGCCATTTCGCATATCATCCGCGAGCGTGGCCT